>NZ_CALJAH010000153.1 GCF_938028185.1 uncultured Cardiobacterium sp.
GCTAACCGCCCCTACGGTTTGCGCTTTTGTGTTTTGGTTGCAGTAGTTTTTTTCGCTTTTGTCGATTTGGCTTTAGCCGTTTTGACGGGTTTCGCCGTTTTCTCTGCTTTTTTCGCCGCCTGTTCCCGTTTTTCTGCCTTGGTCGGCGGGGTGGCCGTTTTTTTCACCGTGGTTTTGCTTGTTTTTTTATCTGTCGCTTTTTCTGCCTTGGCGACAATCGCTTTTGCCACTTTTTTCGCTGTCTTTTTGCTTTTGCCGCTTTCGTGCAGTGCCTTGCCTTTATGCGACAGCAATTCAAAATCGATTTTGCGGTCGTCAATATCGACTTTCGCTACCTGGATTTCTACCGCATCCATCAGCGCGAAGCGGTAGCCGCTGCGTTCGCCGTTCAGGGTAAAGGTTTCGGCGTTGTAGTGGTAATAATCATTGGTCAGCGCCGAGACGTGTACCAGCCCGTCAATGTAAATATCGTCCAGCGTAATGAACAGACCAAAATTAGTAATGTTGGCAATGCGCCCCGTGAAGGTTTCGCCAATGCGGTGGCTCATAAATTCGCATTTAAGGAAATCCATCGCGTCGCGTGTCGCTTCATCGGCGCGGCGTTCGGTCATCGAGCAATGCTTGCCTTTCTCTACCATGCTTTCCGCGCTATAGCGGTAATTGTCGCGGCTGCCGCCGTGTAATTGGTGACGGATGGCGCGATGCACCAACAAATCGGGATAGCGGCGGATAGGCGAGGTAAAATGCGCATAGTGCTCAAGGGCGAGGCCAAAATGCCCCCGGTTTTCCGGGATGTAGATTGCCTGACTCATGCTGCGCAAGACCATGATTTCTATCTGCGCGAAATCGGGGCGGTCGCTGCATTGCGCCAGCAAGGCGGAAAATTGTTCCGGCGTGGCATTATCCAGCGAACCCTGCCATTTAATGCCGCGCTTGCCGAGAAAATCTATCAGTTTGCCAAGTCGTTCGGCGCTGGGATGGTCATGCACGCGGTAAAGCGCCGGCAATTTGTGGCGACCAATGTATTTGGCGGCGCAGATATTGGCAACAATCATGCATTCTTCAATCAGACGGTGCGATTCGAGGCGGTCGCGTGCCTTGATGGTTTCAATCTTGCCTTCGCTGTCGTAAATAAATTCCGGCTCGCTGGCATGGAAATCAATGACGCTGCGCGACAAGCGTGCCGCCCGCAAAATATTGTAAACATTTTTCAGGTTATCCAGCGGGCGTTTTAAGGCGGCAAAAGATTCGCGCAACAGGGTATTATCGAGGAATAGTATTTCTTCGACCGTTTCGTAAATCAGGCGCGCGTGAGAATGAATGACGGCATCGTGAAAGGCGCTGCGCTTGATGCTGCCATCCGCCGCCAAAGTCATTTCGCAAACCATCGCCAGACGGTCAACATCGGGATTGAGCGAGCATAAACCGTTCGATAATTTTTCCGGCAACATCGGAATGACGCGGTCGGGAAAATAGACCGAAGTGCCGCGATTGTAAGCCTCAATATCGAGCGGGCTGTCCGGCTGCACATAATGGGCGACATCGGCAATGGCGACATAAAGGCGGTAATTCTCGCCGCGCTTTTCCGCATAAACGGCATCATCGAAATCGCGTGCGCTAATGCCGTCAATAGTGACAAAAGGCAAATGGCGTAAATCCAGGCGCCCTTCGTAATCGCTGTCGCGCAGCGCATCGGGAATCGTCTCGCATTGCGCCCGCACCGCTTCGGGAAATTCCGCCGGAATATTGTGGTTTTCAATGGCAATATCGACTTCCATTCCCGCCGCCATCGCCTCGCCCAATACCGCGACCACCTTGCCAATTGGCTGCTGGTAGCGCGACGGATAGGCGGTAATTTCGCCAATAACCACCTGCCCCGCCTTGCCGCCGCCGAGTGCGCCCGCCGGAATAATCAGGCGGTGGGTCAGGCGGCGGTTATCGGGAATGAGCGACCACACGCCCTGCTGCACCGTCAATTTGCCGACAATGCGCTTTTGCGCCCGCTCTAGAATTTCCACCGGCGCATAATCTTTGCGCCCGCGTTCATCGACATCCTTGACGCGGGCAAGGATTTTGTCGCCGTGCATCAATTCCGCCATATATTTGGGCGGAATAAAACCGTCCGCTTCGCCATTCTCCGGGCTAAAGAAACCATAGCCTTCCTGATGGGCGACGACGAATCCGGCCTCCAAATCCATTTTGCGGGCGACGCCAAACCGTCCCTGACGGTTGCACATGAGTTGCCCCGCGCTCAGCATTGCCTTTAGGCGGAATTGCAGCTTTTCGCCTTCGGCCTTGTCCATGCCAAAGGCACGGGCAATTTGCGCGAAAGTCAGTAATTTGCCCTGCGCTTCCAGCCAGTTCAAAATAAATTCGCGGCTGGGCAGGGGATTGTCGCCATATTTTTGTTGTTCGCGCGCGTAAAAAGGATCAAGGGCGCGCCATTGTTTGGCATCAGACATAAATAAACTCCTTCAATAAAGTGGCGCGTCAATGGCGACGCGCCCGGATAATTTCAATTATGGCGGGAAGGATGGAAATGACAATAATGGCGAGCAGAATCAGCGTCAGGTTCTCTTTAACAACTGGCTGCTGGCCAAACCAGAATCCCGCATAAGAAAACAGCGCCACCCAGGCGATACCGCCGATGACGTTAAAACGGAAAAAGCGGCCATAGCGCATATGCCCCATGCCCGCGACAAAGGGAGCGAAAGTGCGGACGATGGGAACAAAGCGGGCGAGGATAATCGTCTTGCCGCCATGTTTGGCATAAAACGCTTCAGTACGCTGCAAATAGCTGCGGCGGAAAATGCGCGAATCGGGATTGGCAAAGAGCCGCTCGCCGAAGTATTTGCCCATCGCAAAATTGACCGCATCGCCAAGAATGGCGGAGAGCATCAGCGCCAAAGCCATTACATGAATATTCATACTGCCCAATGCGGCAATGCTGCCTGCGGCAAAAAGCAAAGAATCACCGGGCAAAACAGGTGTTACCACCAGCCCCGTTTCGCAAAAGACGATGACAAAGAGAATGGCATAAATCCAGCCGCCGTATTGCGCGCTGAGCTCGGTCAAATGGCGGTCAATATGGAGGATAAAATTCACCGCACCATGCAAGACACCGCTCATAAACAGGGCGGCGAGGATGGCAACAAAAACAAGGGCGGCGATAGTGAGCCAGAGGCGGCTTTTTGGGGTCATGGAGTTGCTCCGGTTATTAAAGGGTTGTTGATAAAATATCCGCAGACGAAACGGGTTGCGCTCATGGAGAAATAACTGGAATTGCCCATACCGGTAATGACAAATACAAAAAATGACGTATGCCCTTGATGGATGAATATTCCGAAGTTCACCATTATCCGTAATGGATGAAGCCATACAGGGTTTGTGGCGCGATGAGCGTGTACATCATAAAAGAAAAAGCTCCTGTTGCGGTGCTTTTGTGCAGGCGTTGTGTGGTACCCCGTGTCGCGCTATATAATTTGCGCCGATTTTTTCAACCTGCAAGGAACCTCCATGAACCGCAACATCCCCGCCATCCTCGTCGCCCTCGCTGCGGGCAGCGCTCACGCCGCCGCGACGTCCTTCGCCGACAGCGTTCCCGAAAAGGCCGACGGCGTGCCACTCGCCTACATCGGCAAGGACACCACCGCCGCCACCGCCTTGACGCTAACCTTCAAGCCCGATGGCGGCCACGACATCGGTGCCATTCCCCAAGGCGGCAAAGTGCAAGTGCTGCTCGCCGATGACAAAGGCAACCATCTGGTCGCCAGCGCATACGGCATTGTCGGCTGGGCGCAGGCGCGCAAGAGCAAGGACGCGGGCGACGAGAGCTTCCCCGCGCTGGAAACCGTCAGCGACAAGGACGCTTACGCCACCGTCCATTACAACCCGCAACTGGCGGAAAAACGCGACGAGCGCTACTACTACAATAACGACAGCGACGACAATCCCGCCGTCGCCGGAACACCCAAACCGAAAAAAACTGACGAAGACGACTACACCGAGACCCGTCACCGCCTGCTTGAGACCGCGCTCAAGCCCGACGGCGCGCGCTACAACGTTGATTGCAGCCCCGGCGTTGAAGGCGGGCCGTACTGCGTCCTCATCCCGGTGGCGAAAGCCCTGCCGAAAAGCGAAGACGGCATCGGTTTCCCCGAAAACCTGACCCTGCCCGGCAACGGCTACATCTATAGCGATGCAGACGACGGCAACCGCTACTTCCGCGCCCGCGAAAAATGGCGCATCAAGGACAACGACCGCGAAAACATCGAACAGCCCTACTACTACCTCGGTGCGGACACCACCTACCAGGGGCGCTGGAGCTACGACGACAGCGGTGAAAAAGAGCCGGAAAACCGTGCCGAACCGCTGAAGCTCACCGACCGCATCGGCGGCGATAAAACCGTCGCTGAAATCGCGCCCGGCAGCAAAATTACCCTCGTCCTCGCCCAGCAGCGTTTCGTTGAACGCGAAGGCGAAGAACTCGACTACGAAGACCGCATCCCCGCCTGGATTCTGGTAAAAACCGCCGACGGCACAACCGGCTGGTTCAACATCGGCGCAGGCGACGGCTTCCCCAATATCGAAGGACTGCACGGCTTCGCCGGCTAAGCCGCCGTACACCGCCCGGATGGCGCGCTGGCCGTCCGGGCATTCGCACAACCCCCTCCGCTTCCCCAAAATAAAGAAAACCATGAACCGCAACACCCTCGCCCTCCTCCTCGCTGTCGCCACAGGTAGCGCCCACGCCGCCGCCGATGCCTTCACCGACAGCATCCCCGCCAAGGCAGAAGGCATCCCGCTCGCCTACATCGGCAAAGATACCCGCGCCGCCACCGCCCTGACGCTCACCGCCAAACCGGACGGCGGCGATGCCATCGGCTACCTGCCCCAGGACAGCAGCGTCCATGTGCTGCTCGCCGACGACCACGGCAACCATCTGGTGCGCACCGACTACGGCATCACCGGCTGGGCGCAAAAAGGCGAAAAACTTGAGGCGGGCAGCGAGGCCTTCCCGGCGCTGGAGACACTCACAGAAACCTTCAACGGCGACACCCTCGCCACCATCCACTACAACCCGCAGCTTGGCAAAAAACAGGACAGCTACTACCACTACGACGCCAATAACAAGGCCGTCGCCGGCAAAGCCCCGGCAGATGCGGGCGACGGCGCCTTCGACTACCACTTCCTGCTCGAAACCGCGCTCAAACCGGGCGGCACCGTATGGAACCTTGCCTGGGCCGACCTCGCCGTGAACGATCTCGGCTATATCAGCCTCAGCCCGAAAAACGATGGCCTGCCCGTCGCCGATGACGAACGGGCATTACCCGCCGACATCACCCTCCCCGGCAACGGCTACATCTACAGCGACAGCGACGACGCCAGCAGCCGCTACTTCCCGGTGTGCGAAAAATGGCGCATCAATGACAAAGAGCCGGTGGCCATCGACCAGCCCTTCTACTACCTCGGCCTCGACAGCACCTATCACAGCCAGTGGCATGAAGACGGCGACAAGCCCGCCGAAAACCGCGCCGTCCCCGCCAAACTGCTCGACCGCATCGACGGCAGCACCGTTGTCGCAGAAATCGCACCGGAGGGCAAAATCACCCTGATACTCGGCAAACAGGAATTCTGCGGCTACGACAACGCCCCGGCGGACTGCGACGACAGCGCCTGGCTGCTCATCAAAACCGCCGACGGCAAAAGCGGCTGGCTCAAAGTGGATTACCGCCAGAACGACGCGCCGAACCTGGAAGGCATCCACGGCTTTGCCGGGTAAACCGATAACCCGTAGGGCGGTTAGGCGAAGCCGTAACCGCCCGCATCCATCCGGCCAGATGATGCCGCATCGCATAAAACAGCAGCGCCTCCGGGCGCTGTTTTTACATTCATCGTAGAGCGTGTGGCGGCGCAGCCGACACGCACGCGGGAAAACCGGCGACGCGTGCGTGCCTGTGGCCACACCCTACGGGTTGCCGAAACGGGCGGTTACGGACTTCGTCCTAACCGCCGCTACGCACTGCTGAAAAGAAACCCCGCCACGGCGGGGTTTTTTATGCGCAGGCGGCGGCTTCAGAATTCGTATTTAAAGCTGGCGCTGATGTAGCGCGGGTCGCCGTAGCCGTACTGGTTGAAGCTGAGCTGGTTGCGGTATTTTTTGTCGAAGAGGTTGTCGACGTTGATTTGCGCCGAGAAGTGGTCGGTGATTTGGTAGCGTCCCATCAGGTTGACCACGGAGTAGCTTTTTTGGCCGTAATCAACTTCTGCGCCGGTCGCCGGGTTTTTGGTTGCCGTCTAGGTGCGGCTTTGCCAGGCAACACCGCCGCCGACGGTCAGGCCGCTGACGGCGGGCACGTCGTAGGTGGCGAACAGTTTGAGTTGTTTGCGCGGGTGGGTGGTGTTGAGTTTTTTGCCCTGGGCGTCTTTGCCGCTCCATTGGGTGTAGCCCGCGCCAAGGCGCAGGTTTTCGCCGATGTTGCCGCTCGCTTCCAGCTCGAAGCCGTTGACTTTTGCGCCTTTGGCGGCGTAGTAGGCGGTGGTCGGCGGGGTGACGCCTATGATGTTTTCGCCGCTGCTTTGTGCGAGGTTGTCCTGGCGGGTGCGGAAGACGCTCGCCTGGGTGTTGAGGCGGTTATCGAGCCAGTTGGCTTTCCAGCCCAGTTCCCAGGTGCTGCCCCGGATGGGGCCAAGCAGGTTGTTGTTGCGGTCGCGCTGGGTTTGCGGTTTGAAGATGTCGGCGTAGCTGGCGTACACGGTCTGGTTCGGGGTGATGTCGTAGGTGATGCCCGCGTACGGTGTCCAGATGGCGCTGTTTTTTTGGCTGAAGGGTTTTTGGCTGCTTTCGCCGCTGCTTTTCCAGTTGCTGACGCGGGTGCCGATGATGGTGCTGAGCTGGTCGGTGATGCGCAGGCGGGTAGCGGCGTAGAGCGCGGTTTCGGTGTCGGTCTGGTCTTGGCTCAGGCTGCGCGTCGTCCAGTTCGGGCGGGGGTAGTTACCGTTCCAGGTGTTGAGGTCGGTTGCGGGCGCGATGCCGTCGTTCGCCCAGCTGTAGGAGCTGCGGTGGTGGCGGTTGTATTGGATGCCGGCGGTGAGTTCGTGTTCTTGGCCCCAGGCCTGGATTTTGCCGTCGGCCTGGAGTTGGATGGTGTTTTGTTTGGCGTCGGTGTGGAATTTGCCCGGCCACGGCGTCCAGTCAAGGCCGTTGCGGTTGACGCTGCCGCCGCTGAAGTAGAAGAGTTCGGAGTCGCCGGTGGCGTTGCGGTGGTCGGCTTTGAGGCTCACGTTCCAGTTGTCATTCAGCGCTTGTTTGCCTTCGAGGAAGATGTTGGTGGTGCGGCTGTCCCAGTATGACCAGTTGGTGCTGTCGCTTTTGCCGCGTTTCCAGTTGGTGAAGCTGCCGTCGGTGTAGGTGACGGGCAGGCCGCCCCACATGGCGCCGTCTTTGTCGTTGCGCTGGTGGCTGATGCCGACGCTGGCGCTGGTGGTCGGGGTGATGTCGGCATCCAGCACGCCGTAGAGGGTGCTGCTTTTGTCTTTTTCGCGGTCAACGAAGGTTTTGCCGCCCTGGTGGTTGGCGATGATGCGTCCGCGCAGGTTGCCGGAGGCGGTGAGCGGCTGGCTGTGGTCGGCGCTTAGTTTGAGGTCGCCGTAGCGGCCGACGCCTGCTTCCAGCGCGGTTTTGCGTTCGCTGCTGTCGGCGTGTTTGCGCACGAGATTGACGCTGGCTGACGGGTTGCCCGCGCCGGTCATGAGGCCGGTCGCGCCGCGTACGATTTCCACGCGGTCGTAGAGGCTGGTGTCAATGACGCTTTCGCCCGCGACCCACGCGCCTGCCCAGTTTACGTTCATGCCGTCCACCTGGTATTTGTCGATGGCGAAGCCGCGCGCGCTGAAGGTGTTGCGTCCCCGGTCAAATTTGCGCACGGAGACGCCGGGCGTGCTTTCCAGGGTTTTGGCGAGGTCGGTGAGGTTCTGGTCACGCATTTGTTGTTGGGTGACGACGCTGACGGTTTGCGGGGTTTCTTGCGTGGAGAGTGCCATGCCGGTGGCACTCGTCATAGTGGGCACGGTGTAGTCGCGCGTGTCTTCGCTGGCGACGCGGCTTTTGTCAGCGGCGATGGTGACGGGCGCGAGGGTGGTGTTGTCGGCGGCGTGGGCGACGCTGACAGTGGCCGCGCCGCAGAGGGCGAGGCGGATGGCTTTTGTAATGTCATGGGGGGTTCCTTGGTTGAGCCCGGTCAATATTCCGGGGTGAGGTGGGTTAGCGCGGGTTGGGATGGGATGCAAGGCGCAAAACGCAGGCAATGTGGATAACCTTGCCAAGTTTTGCAACGCGGCAGCCCGCTCAATCCCGCGCTAATTACGCCCGCAACGGGATGTTGAACGGGCTCTTGGATGGGGTTGCCGCAGGTGCAGCAGGAAGTATCCGCCGCCGAGGAGCGAGGCGAGGACGCCCGCGCCGAGTTCGTAGGGGAAGATGAGGTAGCGGCCAAGCCAGTCGGCGACGAGCATCAGTGCTGCGCCGTAGAGGGCGGCGACCGGCAGTTGTTTGTCGATGCTGACCGCGCCGCTGCGCCGCGCCAGGTGCGGGGTCATCAGGCCGATGAAGCTGAGCGGGCCAACGGCAAGGGTGGCGGCGGTGCTCATCAGCGCGACGAGGACGAGCAGCACGCTGCGGCTACGGCGGACGGCGAGGCCGAGGCTGCCGGCGACGGTTTCGCCCAGCGCCAGCAGGCGCAGCGGTTTCAGGCAGAGCAGCGCGCCCGCGAGCAGGCCGAGTGCGAGCAGCACCAGCAGCGGCGCGGTGTAGGGGCGGGTGTAGTAGGTGCTGCCGGAAAGCCAGCTCAGCACGCTTTGCAGTTGCGGGTTGCCGCTGACCTGTATCAGCGTCATCACGCCGTGCATCAGCGCGGCGATAGCGACGCCGGTAATCAGCAACCACGCCGGTTGCAGGCGGCGCGACAGCCAGAGGATGAGCACGGCGACGATGAGCGCACCGCCCGCGCCCGCGAGCAGCAGGCCGCCGCTGCCGAGCGCGGGGAAGGCGATGAAGGCGGCGAGTACTGCCAGCGCCACGCCGGAGCTGATGCCGAGCACTTCCGGGCTGGCCATCGGGTTGCGCGTCAGCGTTTGCAGCAGCACGCCCGCGCTGGCGAGCAGGATGCCGACGGCGACGGTGCTGAGGCTGCGTGGCAGGCGGTGCTCAAGGATGAGGTCGCCCTGCCAATGCCAGCCCCAGCCGTCCGCCCCGGCGGTAAATCCTTGTCCGCCCCGGCGGTAAATCCTTGTAGCAGCACCGCGAGCGCGGCCAGCGCGGCGAGACCGAGCAGCGGTTTTTGCCACGAAGTGAGTCGCGGCGCGGGTGCGGACGGCGGCTGTTCACGCGCGATGCCCTGGCTTTTGCGCTGGCGCAGTACCAGATAAATCAGGAACGGCGCGCCGAGGACGCCGGTCATCGCCCCGGCGGGCAGCAGGGTGCCGCTGTAATGGCCGATGATATTGAGCAGGCTATCGACGATAAGCAGCAGCAGGCCACCGCTGACGAATGACACCGCCAGCCGCGCCCCGGTCGCGCGCAGCCGCAGCAGGTGGGCGACACTCGCCCCGGCCAGTCCGGCAAAACTGATAACGCCGACGCGGCTCACCACCTGCGCGGTAATCCCCGCCGCCAGCAGCAATACGAGGAGGCGCAGCAGTCCGACCGGGACGCCGAGGCGGCGCGCCTGCTCATCATCGAGCGCGAGCAGGGTCAAGGGGCGCTGCAACAGGGCGAAGGCGACGGCGGCGGCAAGCGTCGTCCAGCACAGCGCGGCGACCGTCGCCCAGCCGTCCTGCAACAGCGCGCCCGCGCCCCAGACCATCACGCCGAGCAGCATATCGTGATAAAACTGGACGATGACGGCGGCGACAGCGGCGAAGACCATATTGGCAATCAGCCCGGCGAGAATCAGCGACAACGCATTCATCCCGCCTGCGCCCGCGACCAGCAGCACCAGCGCGATGGCGGCGACCGCCCCGGCAAAGGCGACTCAAAAACTGCCGAACAGCCCCGCCGCCGGGAAAAAGAGCGTGACCAGCATCAGCGACAACTGCGCGCCGCCAGCGACGGCGAGGGTGCTGTCCGAGGCGAGCGGGTTATGCACGATTTGCTGCAAGGCGCTACTGGCGAGCGCGAGCAGGCCACCGGCGAGAAACGCGGCGACGATTTCCGGCAACACCGCCATTTGCACCGCCGCTCCGGCGATGGGGAGCGCGTCCGGGTCGCGCAACAAATCCGCCCACGGCCATTGCCAGAGCAGCGCCAGCCAGACGGCGGCGAGGGCGAGGGCGAGCAGGGAAAAGAGGGAGCGGGTTTTGCTGGGGGTCATAAATCAGGAAGGGGTTGAGGGTGTCGGGTGATTTACATACAGGTTGAGCGCTCCATGTGTATGTGGCGAATTTACAATTCAAGTGCAACAGCTACAAAAAAAGGCATCCAT
>NZ_CALJAH010000154.1 GCF_938028185.1 uncultured Cardiobacterium sp.
TTTGAAGCGGCGTACTATCGCCAAAAAGACGGATTAGACAAAGCTGCCTGATCCAGTCCATCCGCCCTCCGATGTGTGGGGCGGTTCATTCAGGTTTTCTTGCACGCTGCTGGGGCTGTCCTTGTGGCGGTGTGGACGACGATGGCGCTGTCGGCGAGGATGTAGGGGTGGCGGCTGCGCGTTGCTGCGTGTGCGGTGGTAAAACCTACTTCGGGATGCCAAGGCAAGAGCAGCAGCAGTTGCCTGTTTTGCAGAGCGGTGCGTCATTTGCAGCTGGTGCTGGCTTTGGGCAGGCTGTCCGGCAGGATGCCGATGGCGTAGCCGCCCGCTGTGAGCGCGGTGAGCATGGTGGTTTCGTCCACCCGCGCGCACTGCCACTGATGGGGATGAGAGCGGCGGCGATGGTGAAGATCCGCCAGAATCGGTGATGTCGTCGATGAGCAGCACCGGTTCGCGGCGGACGTTATGCACGGCAAAGATGCCGTCAGGGTTGGCGCATTGGTGGTAGCTGTTCGCCTGTTGTTTTTGCGGGTCGTTGTCGCGGATTTTTTCGATGGCATTGACCCACGGCAGGCCGAGTCGGGCGGCGAGGCGGCGGGCAAAGTCGGCAACGGGTTTATCGCCAGCAGTTGCGGACGTGGCGCGGGTCGCATTCGATAAACCGGAATGTGTCGGTGCAGTGTGGTGATATGGGATTGTCGCCAAATATCAGCAGGGGTTCTTTGCCCCGGCGGTTTTTGTTAAGGCGTAATTCTTTTAATGTTTGGGGAATGCTGAGTAACGGATTTTCGCCCAGGCGAAGTTCGCACAGGTTTTGTAATTGGCCAATAGTTTCCGGCAGCAGGGAAAGTTGATTCCCTTGCAGGTCCAGGTCATGGAGTTTTTGTAGTTGTGCAATTTCCGCTGGTAAGATTTTTATTTGATTATAGGCGAGCCATAGCCATTCCAGTTGGGTCAGTTCCAGGAGCTCTGGCGGGAATCGGGAAAACCGATTTCGTGACAGGGTGAGATAACTCAGGTTTTTCAGGTTGGCAAATGCTGCAGGCAGGGTTTCAAGGCAGTTATTTCGTAAAGCCAGTTCTTGCAGGGATTGCAGTTTTCCCAGCTCGGCGGGAAGCGCGGTCAGTTTGTTGATATGCAGATCGAGGCGTCGCAGGCTTTGCAGTTGGCCAATCGTTTCGGGTAATGCGGCAAGGTGGTTTTCACCCAGGTTGAGTGTGTGCAGGTTGGAGAGTGCGCCAATTTCTGCGGGGAGAGTTGTAATGCGGTTATTTCCCAGATTGAGTTCTTGGAGGTTGTGCAATTGCCCGATTTCTTTGGGTAATGCGGCGATTTTGTTGAATTGTAGGTCCAGAATGCGCAAATGCTCAAGCTGCCCGATTTCGGATGGAATTTCTTTGATTTGGTGAATCCGTAATGCTTCCAGTGAGGTTGCCAGCATGATTTCTGCCGGAATGGTCGTCATTGTCACGCCGCCACTCAATACTAACCGTCGCAGTTTTTTGCAATGGCGGATTTCTGGTGAGCACGCGGCGATGCGTGCGCCGCCAATATGCAGCTCTTCCAGATTTTCAAATCGGCTGATTTCTGGGGGAATGGCCGTGAGCTGGTCGTCCCTGATGGTGCAGACTTGTACCAGGTGGCAATATTTTTCCGACAGGTTTTGCAAATCTCGCGCGGTATCGGTCAGCACGAGCGGGAAGCGGAATTTTTTCCGCTCGGCAGGGGACTCCGGGTTATTCATGGCAGTTTGTTTTTTATGCTGGATAAAACGGAGCGGAGACAGGGTTATTCCGCCCCGTTTGGGCGCGATGCACTGCGGCTATGGCTTCGTCTTTTCTGTTTCCGCCTGGAGGCGCTCTTCCCAAAACGTCGCGTGCTTGATGCCGAGTGCTTGCGGGTCGAAGGTATATACGGCGGCTTTTTCTTTTTGCTGGCGTTCGTAATCGCGCAGGGCGCGGATGGTCGGCCGTCCGGCGCGGAAGGAGATGAGCAGCAGGCCGATGATGTTCAGCCAGGCGTTGAGGCCGACGCCGATGTCGCCCAGTTTCCAGATGTAGCCCGCGCTGCCGACCGCGCCGTAGGTGACGGCCAGCATCGCGCTCAGTTTGACGATGAGGGTGACGTCGCGCTCCCAGCCGAATTTGCGCGCCAGATAGAGGATGTTGGTCTCGGCGATGTAGTAGTAGGCGAGGATGGTGGTGAAGGCGAAGAAGAAGGTGGCGAGGGCGACCAGCACCGGCCCGCTTTTGCCAAAGACGCTCGCCATCGCGTACTGGGTGAAGGCGGTGGTGCCGGGGTCGGCGTTAATCACCGCGCCGCTGGCGTCTTTCAGGTAGGTGGCGATGTATTGCGTCGCTTCGCCCGCGAAATGTTGCCCGGCGACGATGTTGTACTGCTTGGTCATCAGGATGATGAGCGCGGTCGCGGTGCAGACGAACAGGGTGTCGATATAGACGGAAAATGCCTGCACCAGCCCCTGTTGCACCGGATGCTCAACGGCGGCGGCGGCGGCCGCGTGTGCGCCCGTGCCTTGCCCGGCCTCGTTGGAATAGATACCGCGCTTGACCCCCATGCCGATGGCCGCGCCGAATCCGGCGGCAGGATTGAAGGCATCGCTGACGATGAGCGCCAGCAGCTCCGGCACGCGGTTGATATTGATGAAGACGATGATCATCGCCAGCACGATGTAGGCGAGTGCCATGAACGGCACGATGACCTGGGCGAAACTGGCGATGCGGCGGATGCCGCCAAAGATGATGAACGACAGCAGCACCAGCACGCAGGCGGTGGCAATCAGGCGGTGCGAGCCGACTTCCCCGGCAATCCCGGTCGTGATCGCCTGCCCTTCGCCGAAAATCTGCACCATCGCGCTGGCAACACCGTTGGCCTGCGGGCCAATCAGAAAGAGGCCACAGGCGAAGGTGGCGGCGACGGCGAACAAAATCCCGTACCAGCGCCAGCCGAGGCAGCGCTCAAAATAATAGGCGGGGCCGCCGAGAAACACCCCCGCCGCCTTGTCATGCACCTTGTAAATCTGGCCGAGGGTGGATTCCACATAAGCGGTACTCGCGCCGAGAAAGGCGACGACCCACATCCAGAACACCGCGCCGGGGCCACCAAAACCGATGGCGGCGGCGACACCGGCGATATTGCCGATGCCGACCCGACCAGAGAGCGACACCGACAGCGCCTGGAATGAAGAAATGCCGTGCTCGGTGGAATCATCGGAGCGGAAAAGCAGGCGGCACATCTCGGTGAAGTGGCGCACCTGGGCGAAGCGGGTCATCAGCGAAAAAAACAGGCCGACGCCGAGGCAGAGCCAGATGAACGCCGGGTTCCAAATCACATTATTGAGCCAGAGGACGACGGTCTCGATGGCGCTTGGTTCTTGTTGCATGGCTATCTCCGGTAATTATGGACGGAGCGCCAATGTACA
>NZ_CALJAH010000155.1 GCF_938028185.1 uncultured Cardiobacterium sp.
TACCTGCTCCCGTTCACACAAGAAAACAGGTTTTCCCAGACTCTAAACAGGCTCTAAAACTTTCGGTGAATGGCTATAGCCCACCGGCCCCCCATCACAAAAGGAATACCCCATGACAGACTTCCTCCACCGCCACACCCTGCACCTCACCCCGCTTTCGCCCCTCCACCTCGGCACCGGCGAAGACTACGAGCCCACCAACTACATCATCGCCGACAACGCCCTCTACGCCTTCGACCCGGCGCAAGCCGAACTCGACCCCGCGCAGCGCAACAAACTGCTCGGTGTCGCCAAAAGCGGCGACATCCAGCGCATCCAACAATACTTCGCCGACAACCCCGACCCCTTCCGCGCCGCCGCGCACAGCATCAGCAGCGTCAGCCCGGCACTGGCCAGCGAATACCACAAAAGCCTCGGCAAAGTCGCCCAACGCGAACAACGCGGCAACCTCGTCTTCAACCGCCTCAACATCGAACGCACCGCCACCAACCCGCACAACCACACACCGCTCATCCCCGGCAGCGCCCTCAAAGGCTGCCTGCGCACCGCGCTGATGGAAATGCGCAGCGAAAAACAGCCGCCCGCCACCTTTCACCTGAACACCCCGCTCAAAGAAAAACGCGAACAACTGCGCTACGAAGAAGACCTGCTCGGCAGCTTCGCCACCGACCTGCTCCGCCTCGTCAAACCCGCCGACCTCAACGCCAGCGGCGACATCGCCACCCACATCTGCTACGCCACCAACCACAAAAAAAAGAACATCATCGGCAAAGACGGCCGCCCCGTAGCCGGCAAAGGCGTCACCGGCCGCCGCGAAACCATCCAGCACGGCCAGTACCGCGCCTTCAGCGGCGCGCTCACCCTGCACAACCTGCTGCTTGACCACCAGCCGCGCCTCAAAAACCCGGAAAAAAACCTGCCCGGCGAACCCCGCCCCGACCTCGCCCGCCTCATCCGCGCCGCCAACCACTACCACCTGACCCGCTACAAAAAAGAAAACGAGCTGCTCCTCGAACGCGGCCTCGTTGCGCCTGCATGGCAGCGCAGCACCGAACAACTGCTGCGCCAGCTCGTCCCCCAATTTGACGCCGGCACCATCCTCCTCGTCCGCCTCGGCAAAAACGGCGGCGCGGAAGCCAAAACCCTCGAAAAATACGCCCAAATCAAAATAATGGGCGCGAAAGGCGCCAAACCCACCTACGAAAAACACACCAAAACCGTCTGGCTCGCCGCCGAAAACACCAGCGACCAACACAACCTCCTCCCCTTTGGCTGGGCGCTGATCGAAATCGACCCAACAGACGACAACGCCGCCCTGCGCGACTGGTGCCAACAAAACAGCGCCCACCTCAAAGACACCGCCGCCCTGCGCGACAAACTGCACGCCGCGCAAACCGCCAAAGCCGAACAGGCGGCAAAAAACGCCGCCAAAGCCGCAGCCCAGGCCGCCGCCGTCGCCGCCGAACAGGCAGCGGAGCAGGCCGAAGCCGCACGCCTTGCCGCCCTGCCCGCACACGAACGCCTCGCGCATGACATCCTCACCCGCCTCAGCGAACACAGCAAAACCTACAGCGACCGCAACCAGGACAAAAACCTCGCGCTGCACCACGACATCCTCGCCATCCTCGAACAGGCACACGGCGAACTGGACAGCACCCGCCAAAAACAACTCGCCGAACTGCTGCCGTACAAAAAACTGGACAGCGCCTGCAAAGGCTTCTACAGCGGCAAAAAAGAAAAAGACATCAAGGCCGCCCTGCAAAAACTGCGCGGCGGATAAACCCGGCGCCGCCCGCGCCCCGCCGCTCTGCCCCCTCCCCCGGTGGGG
>NZ_CALJAH010000156.1 GCF_938028185.1 uncultured Cardiobacterium sp.
TGCTCAGCATCGGCGGCGAACATATCCTCGGCGTCAACAGCGACGGTCGCACCCCCGTGCGCAACCGCCGCGTCAGCGAAAGCGACATCTCCCGCGCCATGCTGCGCGCGCGCCATCCGGCCAGACGCGAAGCGCTGCACACCCTGCACGTCCTGAAACAACAATTCCTCGTCGATGGCCGCCCCGACATCGTTGACCCGCGCGGCATGGTCGCCGACGAACTCGAAGCGCGGGCGCACATCATCAGCGCGCGCCGCTCGCTCGTCACCAACCTCTGCCAGTGCGTGCGCAACGCGGGCATGGAAATCGAAGGCGTCATCTACGCCGGACTCGCCTCCGGCTATGCCGCCAGCAGCCCCGAAGAACGCGACCTCGGCATCTGCACCGTTGACCTCGGCGCGGGCACGGCGGACATCATGCTGTGGTGGCACAACCAGCCGGTACACGCCGCCTCCCTGCCCGTGGGCGGCGAACAAGTATCGAGTACCCTCGCCACCACCCTGCGCGTGCCGCGCCAGACTGCGGAAATGCTCAAACGCAGCTACGGCGCGCTCTACAGCAAATACTACCACCACACCCGCATCTCCCTGCCCAGCACCGGCCACCTGCCCGACCGCTACATCGCCAGCAATGACCTGGTCGAACAAATCGCCGCCAGTTACCAAAAAATCTTTGCCAGCATTGGCAAAGAATTGCAGCGTGCCGGATTGCGGAAAATGCTCGATGGCGGCATCGTCTTTACCGGCGGCGCGGCACAAATGCCGGGACTCGCCGAAATGGCGGGCGAATTTTTCAACTGCCCGGTGCGCGTATTCATCCCGCCGCCAATTCCCGGCCTGGACGAATATCTGCAAAACGATGCCGGCATGACCACAACCCTCGGACTGCTCTATATGCACCAGTATCCCGTCGAGGATTACCTTTGGGCGAGAGAAGAAAAAGACGGTATAATTCCGGGCATCAGAAATTTCCTAAAGCGTTATTTATAACGGCGAAATGACACACAAGAGGTAAACACATGGCTTTTACAATCCAGATGGACGAGACCGACAACACATCCCCCGTCATGATCAAAGTCATCGGCATCGGTGGCGGCGGATGCAACGCGCTGAAACAAATGATGGACTTTGACCTGCACGGCGTGGAACTGATTGTGGCCAATACCGACAAACAGGTATTGCAGGAAAACCCCATCCAGAACAAACTGCAACTCGGCGTCAAAACCACGCGTGGCATGGGCGCCGGCTCCAAGCCGGAAGTCGGACGCGCCGCCGCCGAAGAAGACCGCGACAAAATCCGCGACGTGCTGAACGGCGCCGACATGGTCTTCATCGCCGCCGGCATGGGTGGTGGCACCGGCACCGGCGCCGCTCCGGTCATCGCCAACGTCGCGCGCGACATGGGCATCCTCACCGTCGCCATCGTCACCAAGCCGTTTACCTTTGAAGGAATGCCACGGATGCGCAAGGCAGAAGCCGGGCTGGAAGTGCTGAAAAGCGAAGTCGATTGCCTCGTCATCATCCCCAACGACCGCATCTCCGCCGTCATGGGCGAAGACGCGACCCTCATCGGCTCCTTCAAAACCGTTGATAACGTCCTGCGCGACGCGGTGTACAGCATTGCCACCATCATCCAGAAACTGGGCGTCATCAACACCGACCTCGAAGACGTCAAAACCATCATGAGCGAACGCGGCATCGCGATGATGGGCTCCGGCGAAGCCAAAGGCGAAGACCGCGCCCGCGCCGCCACCGAAAAAGCCATCTCCTCGCCGCTTTTGGAAAACATCGAACTCGCCTCGGCACGCGGCCTGCTGGTCAACGTCAGCGCCAGCTCGGACATCAAGACCACCGAATACCAGACCGCCTGCAACGTCATCTACGACATCATC
Source organism: uncultured Cardiobacterium sp. (assembly GCF_938028185.1). Lineage (GTDB taxonomy): Bacteria > Pseudomonadota > Gammaproteobacteria > Cardiobacteriales > Cardiobacteriaceae > Cardiobacterium. Next base: position 1,892 of record NZ_CALJAH010000156.1, read on the forward strand.
GACCCCGAACAGGTCAACCTCAAAATCGGCCTCATCATTGACGACAACATGGGCGACACCCTGCGCGTCACCGTCGTCGCCACCGGCATCGAAGGCAGCGATGACAGCGCCCTCTTTGGCGGCAGCAGCGGCTACACCAACGCCAACGAACTCTTCGGCATTCGCGCCGCCAGCAGCGAGCCGCTCGCCCCGTCGCGCAACCCGGCCGAAGAACGCGACCGCGACCCCTACCGCGACGACTACACCGACAGCGACAACAGCGGCGGCTTCAGCCTCTCCAGCCTGCTGCGCAAACGCACCCGCTAAACGCGCATGGCCAGACAGCGCAGCATCCGTGACGCCATTGCCGGCTCCGGCATTGGCGTCCACAGCGGCAGACGGGTGGACATCCGCCTCATGCCCGCCCCCGCTGACAGCGGCATCACCTTCCGCCGCAGCGACCTTGACCCTCCCGTAGAAATCCCGGCGCGCGCTGCCCTCGTCCACGACACCCAGCTCTGCACCGCGCTCGTGGACGAACATGGCGTGCGCGTCGCCACCATCGAACACCTGATGTCGGCACTCGCCGGCGTTGGCATCGACAACCTCATCATCGAGCTGACCGCGCCGGAAGTCCCCATCATGGACGGCAGCGCCGCGCCCTTCGTTTACCTGCTGCAACAGGCGGGCATCCGCGAACAGGACGCCGCCAAGCGCTTCATCCAGATATTGGAACCGGTAGAAGTGCGCGAAGGCGACAAATGGGCGCGCCTCTCGCCCTTTGCCGGCTGCCGCTTCGATTTCTCCATCGAATTTGACCATCCCGTCTTTCGCCACCGCAACAACCAGACCCGGCTTGACTTCTCCAGCCGCCGCTACATCCGCGACATCAGCCGCGCCCGCACCTTCGGCTTTCTGCGCGACATCGAATACCTGCAAAGCCACGGCCTGACGCTCGGAGGCGGACTGGACAACGCTATTGTCGTGGATGACTACCGCGTCCTCAACGAACAGGGCTTGCGCTTTGACGACGAATTTGTACGCCACAAACTGCTTGATGCCGTCGGCGACCTCTACCTGCTCGGCGCGCCGCTCATCGGCCACTACGAAGGCCACAAATCCGGGCATGACCTCAACAACAAACTCTGCCTCGCCCTGCAAAACGCGCCGCAAAGCTGGTGCTGGACCGAACTCGACCGTGACAGCGCCATCGAAATCGATTACGGCGAAAACTACCCGCTGCCGCAGGCGGGCTGACCATACACCGACAGGCTCCCTCCCCCTGTGGGGGAGGGCTGGGGTGGGGTTACTTGCAGCCATCCTGATACCGCTTACT
>NZ_CALJAH010000157.1 GCF_938028185.1 uncultured Cardiobacterium sp.
GGCGCGGGTTTCCCTAAAAAATGGCTCCGCCATTTTTTAGGGTGCCTGGTCAGGCGACGCAACACCGTATGAGGCTTTCGGTGGATGGCTATATAACAGAATAGCGGGGTTGATGCCGCACCCGCTCATAAAAAAGCGCGACCGGGGTCGCGCAGGGATGAAGTGTTCGGCAAGCGGGGCGGGTCAGAGGCTGTTGTACAGCGCTTCGTAGGCCGCTGCCGCTTTGTGCCAGCTGTAGTCTTGTGCCATCGCGGTGGCGCGGATGCCCGCCCATTGTTTGGCGTCGTGCCAGCTTTCCAGCAGCCGCCCCACGGTGTGGATGATCGCGTCCGGGGTCGCGTCGCGGAAGGTGAAGCCGGTCGCGGTTTTGTTTTCGAGGGTGTCCGGCTGGGTGTTGACGACGGTGTCGGCTAGTCCGCCGGTTTCGCGTACCAGCGGCAGGGTGCCGTATTTGAGGCCGTAGAGTTGGGTCAGGCCGCAGGGTTCAAAGCGGCTCGGCACGAGGATGACGTCGCCGCCCGCAATCATTTGGTGCGACAGTGCTTCGTTGTAGGTGATGCGCACCCCGACTTTGTCCGGGTGGCGCGCGGCCAGGTCGCGGAAGGCGGCCTCCAAATCGGGCGAGCCGGTGCCGAGGACGGCGAGTTGCAGCGGGCGCGCCAGCAGGGTTTCGGCGGCGCCCAAGAGCAGGTCTGCGCCTTTTTGTTCGGTGAGGCGGGTAATCATCACCAAGAGCGGCACGCTGTCGTCGGTCGGCAGGTTGTAGGTTTGTTGCAGGGTGTGTTTGTCCACCCGTTTGCCCTGCATATGGTTTGGTTGGTAGGGTTTGGCGATGTTGGGGTCGGTTGCCGGGTTCCAGATGGTGTCGTCCACGCCGTTCAGGATGCCGCTGAGCCGCCCTTGTGCCGCGCGTTCGCCGAGGAGGCCGTGGAAGCCGTAGCCGTGTTCGAGTTCGGTGATTTCACGGGCGTAGGTCGGGCTGACGGTGGTGATGTGGTCGGCGTAGTAGAGGCCTGCCTTGAGGTAGGACATTTGGCCGTAGAATTCGAGGCCGTAGGTGCCGTACATATAGGCGGGCAGGCCGAGTTCGGCGAGGTGGTGGCCGCTGAAGATGCCGGCGTAGGCGATGTTGTGAATGGTGAAGACGGTTTTGACCGGGATGTCCCAGGCTTGCAGGTAGGCGAATGCCAGGCCGCTTTGCCAGTCGTGGCCGTGGACGAGGTCGGGTTTCCACCAGCTGTCGGCGCCGGCGGCGAGCGAGGCGCCAACCCAGCCGAGCAGGCCGAAGCGCAGGTAGTTGTCGCCGTAGTCGGCGTAGTGGCTGTCGTGGTAGGGGTTGCCGTCGCGGCGGTAGAGGTGTGGCGCGTCGATGAGGTAGAGGCCGACGCCGTGGTAGTCGGCGTAGCGGATTTCGATGTCGCCTGCAAAGGTGTGGTACCAGCCGACGTGGCCGGTTTCGCCCACTTTTTCGGCGACGCTGGGGTACAGCGGCAGGACGACGCGCACGTCCATGCCCGCCTGGTGTTGGGCGAATGGCAGGGCGCCGAGGACGTCGGCGAGGCCGCCGGTTTTGACGAGCGGGTAGAGTTCGGAGCAGATGTGCAGGGTTTTCATGTTGGTATCCTCGTTTGTTTTGGTGTGGATGCGGGTGTTGGCGGGATGGTTTGCGGGCGGGCTTGTGTGATGGTTTGGGGTGTTTGTTTTGGTGTTGGCGTGCTGCGGGTGTGTTTTGTGCGGAAACGGCAATGGGGTTTGGATTGCTGCCTCTACCCCCTCCCCTGCCCTTTCTCGCACTACGCGCGAGCTGTTCCAGTCCCGCTGCGGGCTTCGCCCTGCAGGGGAGGGGGAAGAACGGTGGGAGATTGGGCGGCGGTTGGCGTATGGTTTGTAGCTATGGCGGGCGTTTCTGGTCGTTGGTGGTGGGGCAAGCCCCACCCTACGGGTTTATATGGACGTCGGCGGTTGTATCGCGGGCGCTACCCCCTCCCCATCCCTCCCCCGGGCCCATGCAAAATGCGGACGCATTTTGCATGGGCC
>NZ_CALJAH010000158.1 GCF_938028185.1 uncultured Cardiobacterium sp.
AGGGTTTTGGGGTGTTGCGGCATATTGGCCCCCATATAAATGTTAAGTTAATTGCGAATAAACCTTAACATTTCCGTAGGCGGGCTGCCGGGCTCTGACCAGGCAGCCCAACCCGCGCATCCCGCCGAAGCAGCAGGCAACAAAAAGCCGGTCATCATGACCGGCTTTTTTGCACCGCGCGCTTTCAGAAATTGAAAAACGCCTCGTGTTCGCCGCTCGCCGTCTTGCTGACAAGCGCCGCTTTCAGCACGGAGATGACTGCTTCATCGGCGGCAGGCACGGCTTCCTTCAGCTTGTACAGGGTGATGCGTGCCGACGGCAACGGCTCCGGTTGCAGCAGGAAGCGGAAATAGCGTCCGCCCGCGCGCAGGTAGTAGTGCCAGAGGAAATCACGCGGCGCGCTATCGGCGGCGGGGGTCGCCCACAGGGCAGCGTCGCGGTCGGCATCCGCCCACCATTCCTCAGGCAGGGCATCCAGCGGGAAGGGCAGGCTGCCGCTGGCAATGGCGGCTTGCAGATGGTCACGGTCGGCGGCTTCAGGTGGGGTTTTGCGGAAGGTCATGGCAGTCTCCGGTGGCTTAAAGGAGGCGGCAGTATAGCGCGCCCGCCGCTTTCCGTACCTCGCCGCGCCGCGATTGCGGCACAATATGCGCCGTTAGCGCTGCAAAGGAGTCAAATATGCTGTTTTCTGATCTCGCAAGGTATTTCCGGGATTTGTTCTTTGAACGCAAAAGCGTGCTTAAAGATATACGGTTTTCTGTTCGTCTGAAAGACGGGCCAACGAATCCGCGCAATTATCCGAAAAATTATTATCCTATGGTGGAATGGTGCACCATTAACGACGACCGTATTACGGCCATTCCGCCTGCCATTGCGTTATTCGGCAATGTGGAAGAACTCTATATCCGCGGGAGAAATATCACGGCCCTGCCGCCGGAAATCGGGCAACTGACGAAGCTGCAGCGACTTCACATCAAGAATACGCAAATCACCACGCTTCCTGCCGAAATAGTCTGTCTTTCCCGCCTGGAAGAATTGCATTTGGACAATAACCGCCTCGATACCCTGCCCGCGCATTTTTCCATGTTGAAATTTTTGGAAGAGCTGTCGCTATGCGGCAATGCCTTTACAGCACTGCCCGATGCGATAGGTCATTTGCCACACCTGCAAGCGCTCCATTTGGATAATAATCCGCAATTAAAAACTTTGCCAGCTGCCATAGGGGAACTCCACCACCTGAAGAAGCTGACACTCTCTCATAGCCAACTGGAATCCCTGCCCGCTACATTCGCTGCCTTGCAAGCGCTGGAAATACTGGATTTATCTCATGGAAAATTTACATCTTTCCCGGAAGAAATTGGCAAGCTGCCGGGATTAAGAACTCTGGATTTTTCCTGTAATAATTTATGCCAATTTCCGCAATCCCTGCTGGTATTAAGCGAATTAAAATCGCTTGACCTGGGATATAGCCAACTCACCGCGTTGCCTCCCGGCATTGCACGGCTAAAAAATCTGCATACACTCGCACTGGCGGGAAATAGAATCGGCGAATTTCCGCCCGAAAGCGACACGCTGGAACAAAATTTGCGCTATCTCAATGTCAGCGGTAATCCGCTACGCAATTTGCCAGAATCCTTTCTGAAAAAGAGTCTTCGCCGTACCTGTTGGGCGGATGACGATCCGCAATTAAAAATAATCGGCTTTAGTCCCGAAACTTAAAATCCATACCCCGCCGCGCCGCAATTGCGGCACAATACGCGCCCGTTTGAACCCGCACATTCCCATGCCCACACCCACCGCGCCACATGAGGCGCAAACCGCGAAAGTTGTCCTCCTCGGCGTCCTCGGCAACATCATCCTCGCCCTGGTCAAGGGCGTCGCCGGTGTCGCCGGCCATTCCTACGCGCTGATAGCCGATGCCATCGAATCCACCACCGACGTTTTCTCCTCGCTCTTGCTCTATCTCGGCCTGCGCGTCGCCAACCAGCCGCCGGACGCCAACCACCCCTACGGTCATGGCCGCGCCGAGTCGCTTGCCACCTTCATCACCGTCGCCTTCCTCCTCGCCTCGGCGGGCATCATCGCCTACAAAAGCATCGCCCACATCATCACCCCGCACAAAAACCCGGCGCCGTTTACCCTCGTCGTCCTCATCGCCGTGGTCGCCATCAAGGAAGGGCTGTTCCGCTACTACCAGCGCAAAAGCGGCGAAACGGCGAGCGGTGCGCTGGAAGCGGAGGCGTGGCACCACCGCAGCGACGCGCTGACCTCGTTCGCCGCCTTCCTCGGCATCAGTGTCTCGCTGCTGATGGGCAAGGGCTGGGAAAGTGCGGACGACTGGGCGGCGCTGGTCGCGGCCGCCATCATCACCTACAACGCCTGGCGCATCTTCCGCCCGGCGCTGGCCGACATCATGGACGAAGACCGCTTCGGCGAACTGCGCCAGCGCATCGAAGCCACGGCCACCGCCGAGCCGGGCGTGCACGCGGTGCAGGAATGCCTGGTGCGCAAACTGGGCAGCGAATACCACATTGACCTGCGCCTGCTCGTCGGCAAGGGGCAGACGATTGAGAGTTTGTGCGAGCTGAAACGCCGTCTGCGCACCCGCCTGCACGCGCAGGAAGCACGGCTCTGCCGCATTTTTATCGAATGCGACTGCTGCGAGCGTTGCCCGCACCGCGAGGCATAAATCATGCACTGGCTTGTCCTCACCCTGTTCGCCGCCTTCATGCAGGCGTGGCGCAACGCCTTCCAGAAGCAGCTCAGCCAACACGCGCCGGTGCTGGGCGTGACGCTGGCGCGTTTCCTCTTCGCCTGGCCGCTGGCGCTCCTCTGGCTTGGTCACTATTACCTGCAAGACGCCACCCTGCCGCGACCCGCCTTCACCCCGGCGTGGTGCGGTTACATCGGCGGCGCGGCCAGCGCGCAAATCGCGGCGACGGCGCTGCTGGTGCAACTGTTCCGCCGGAAAAATTACGCCATCGGCGTCGGCCTGGCGCGTAGCGAAGCCATCCTCGCCGCCATCCTCGGCGTCGCCTGCTTCAGCACGCATTTGAGCGCGGCGGGCTGGCTCGGCGTCCTCACCGGCGCGGTTGCCGTCTTCATCCTGAGCGGCGCCAGCCTGCGCCAGCTTTCCGCGCACGTCCTCGCGCTCGGCCTCGGCAGCGGCCTCTGTTTCGCCCTGACCTCGCTCTGGGTACGGCAGGCGGCACTTGCCCTGCCGTTGCCCGCCCTGCCCGCCGCCGCGTGGGTACTGGCGAGTGTTCTCATCCTGCAAACCGTGCTGCTCCTCGGCTGGCTCATCGCCCGCGACCGCGCCGCGCTGCGCCAACTCCTTGCGCAGCGCAAACTGGCACTCGCCACCAGCACCGCCTCTTTTTTCGGCTCTCTCGGCTGGTTCAGCGCGATGCGCCTGCAAGACGTCGCCATCGTCAAAACCGTCGGCCAAATCGAAGTGCTGTTCATGCTCGCCATCTCCATCTGCTACTTCCGGGAAAAACTGCAAAAACAGGACGGCCTCGGCCTCGCACTGATTGTCATCGCCGCGCTGCTGGTGGTGTGGGCATGAGCCGCCCGCCGCGCACAACGAAATAAAAAATACCGAATATCAAACGGGTAGAATCCAAGCTCCAACACAACCTAACCGGAGTATCCATGAAAAAAACCTTGCTCACCCTCGCCCTTTGCGCCGCCGTAATCGCCCAGGCGCATGACCACGGCGCTGCCAAAGCCGACGCAAAGACCCTCACCGTCGAAATCCAGCTACTGGACGGCGGCAAGGCGGCGGGCAAAGTCACCGTCAGCGAAAGCAACTACGGTCTCGTCTTCACCCCGGCGCTGCACGACCTCACCCCCGGCCTGCACGGCTTCCACATCCACGAACACCCCAGCTGCGACGCGGGCGAAAAAGACGGCAAAACCGTTTTGGGACTCGCCGCCGGTGGCCATTGGGACCCGAAAAAAACCGACCGCCACGGCCAGCCGTGGGAAGACGACACCCACCTCGGCAATCTGCCGGTGCTGTATGTGGACGGCGACGGCAACGCCAGCGTGCCGGTACTCGCGCCACGGCTGAAATCGCTCGACGAAATCAAGGGGCATTCGCTCATCATCCACGCGGGCGGCGACAACTACGCCGAACACCCCGCGCCGCTCGGCGGTGGTGGCGCCCGCCTCGCCTGCGGCATCATTCAGTAACCGCCCACGAAAAACCCCGCCGCAGCGGGGTTTTCTTTTTACAACGCCGCCAGCAGTTGCCGTGCCGCCGGAACGTGCAGGCGTATCAAATAAACAGCTTCATCGCGGCAACCACTGCGCCGACCACTACGGCAAAGAAAGATGCCCCGGTGACGAAGGGGTAGAAAAATGTTTCCATCCCGATTTTGCGCGCCGTTTCCCGCGTCTGTTCCGTTTCCGTCTTCATCTTGTTTATTTCCGCGTGCATCAAATACACCTCGGCGCGGATTTTCTGAATTTCGGCCATCAGTCGGCTTTGCTCAAGCTGTTCGCGTGCTTCTGCGGTTGCGGTAGTCATTTTTGGCTCCTTGTTTTTGGATGATGTCGGGTTGCTGATGGTATAGCCGTTCACTGAAAGTTTCAGACAAGGCGCGCCGCTGAAGACAGTACACGGTTGTACGGCGCGGGTTTCCCTAAAAAATGGCTCCGCCATTTTTTAGGGTGCCCGGTTAGCGGCGCAACACCGTATGAGGCTTTCGGTGGACGGCTATAGTCGATGACCAGGCTGGACGCAGTATAAATACAAGTATTTTTACCGCAACCTGCCTTTATGCCGCAACGGGGTTTTCTTTTTACAACGCCGCCAGCAGTTGCCCCACCGCTGGCGCGAGTAACAGCAAAAGCAACACCAGCAGCGCGATTTCGCCTGCTTTCAGCCGGGGAAAACGCCCGTGGAAACGGGTCTGCGCGTAGAGAAACAGCGCGACGCCGGGGACGTAGAGCAGTACCGACAGCAGCAGGTAGCTCATCCCCGCCGCGTAGAGAATCCACAGCGCATAGAGCGTCGCCACCGCACCGACGGCGACGATATGCGGCGCGAGGCGTTCGCGCAGCGCGATTTTCAGCAGATACGCGCCAATCAGCAGGTACGGCACGAGGATCATCGAGGTGGAAATTTTGAGCAGCGCGTTGTAACTCTCGCCGGTGAGCAGCACCAGCAGCAGGCAAATCTGCACGGTGATGGCGGAGAAGCGCAGCGAGTGGTGCGGCACGCCGTTGGCGTTCAGTGCGGTGAGGGTGCGCGGAAAGGCGCCGTGCTGCGCGCCGTAATACGGCACTTCCATCGAGTACAGCGTCCAGCTCAGATACGACGCCAGCACCGAGACAATCAGGCAGACGCTGATGATGATGCCGCCCGCGCTGCCCATCATCGCCTGCAACACCCCCGCCATCGACGGGTTCGCCATCGCCGCGATTTCGGCGCGCGGCAGCACGCCCAGCGCCAGCACGGTAATGGCGACGTAGAGCGCGAGCGCAATCAGGATGCCAAGCACGGTCGCAAGCCCCACATCGCTGCGCTTGCGCGCGTGCGCGGACAGCACCGCCGCGCCTTCCACCCCGGTGAAGACCCACAGGGTAATCAGCATGGTGTCTTTCACCTGGGTGAGCGTCGTTGTTTGCAGCGATGCGCCGTACCAGTCGGCGGCAAAGGTGTCGCCCCGGAAAAACCACAGGGCGAGGCCGATAAAGAGCAACAGCGGGAAGACTTTCACCAGCGTCGCCACCAGATTGACCCCCGCCGCTTCCCTGACACCGCGCGCGGCGAGCCAGTACACCGCCCACACCAGCGCCGATTCGCCGACAAAGGCGGCAAGCGTATTGCCCTTGCCGAAGATGATATGCCCCGGCGCATCGGTGAAGCCGCCGAGCGCCTCAAAAGCGACGACGAGATAACCCGTCACGCCGATGGTGGCGCAGAGCCAGTAGCCCCAGGCGGAGAAAAAACCGACCAGTTCGCCGAAGCCGTCGCGGGCATAGGCGTAGATGCCGCCGTCAAGCGTGGGGCGCAGCCGCGCCAGATACCAGAAGGAAAGGCCGAGGGCGATGATGCCAACGCCGGTAATCGTCCAGCCGATGATGAGCGCTTCCGCGCCCGCCACTTCCGCCATGTTCTGCGGCAGGCTGAAGATGCCGGAGCCAATCATCGAGCTTAAAACGAGGGCGGTGAGGGCGGTCAGGCCAATTTTTTGCGGGGTCATGGGAGTCCTTTTTTGGAGATTGCGATGGCGTGTGTCGTAAACAGCGATGGCGCGATTTTACCGCCAAGTCTGCGGCGAATGCCCGGCACTTCGCGGCGCGTCAAAATTCATCGCAATGCGAGCGCTTATGGCCGACAATGCGCCTGCCTTATGACCCTTCAACCGGAGCCACCATGAAAAAACCCCTGTTCGTTGCCTTCATCCTCGCCGACGTCGCCATTGCGCTCATCGCCCTTTATTTCTTCACCCGGCACAGCCCCGACACGCCGTTGCCGAAAACCCGCATCGCCGACCGCGAAAAAATCCTGCGCACCGCCAACGCCAAACTGCCAATGATGGTCGATGCCGAAACCCGCCTCGACAAGATTGACCTGAACGACGACGGCTTCGTTTACTACTACCACCTGCCCGAACAGGACGGCGCGGCACTGCCGCCCGACTGGCAGCGCGAGCTGACCCGGCGCGTGCAAAAAGGGCTGTGCAACAGCCCGGAAACCCGCTCGCTGCTGGACGGCAACCTCAATTACACCTACCACTACGCCGACAAGGGCGGCGCGGAAATTTTCATCCTGACCGTGCGCAAGGGCGACTGCGATTGAGCGGCGGGGCTTCCCATGCAGCCTTTGGCGTGTGCCGCATTTACATACAGGGTAGCGGGGATGGTGTATGTAAATAGCGCTCTTTCCAAACCAGGCAAAGGCATACGACGTCTTTTGGAATTTGTATCCCTGCCCCCACCCCGACACTCCCCCACGGGGGAGGG
>NZ_CALJAH010000159.1 GCF_938028185.1 uncultured Cardiobacterium sp.
GCTGCCACGCAGTTAAAACGCGGCTTCCGTCGGAGGCCACATTGCTATATAGGGTTTTCAGGTAGCCTGCACCGACAGCCCGGCCATACTGTCCCGAATCATGCCGCTACTCAAACACGCACCCAAGCAAAAGGCTACCTGAATTTTCAGGTAGCCTTTCCATCGGACAGGGTGCTTTATTGATACAGGCAATGCCTGCGCCATTCCTGCCGCTGCTGCGGCGTGAGGATTTGCAGCAAGGCGTGCTGGGCGCGCAGGTTTTCCACTTCGCGCTGCATTTGTGGGGTGTATTTTTCGTTCACATAATGCCGTGCCATATTTTCATCAAACACCGGGCCGGAGAGCACCAAGTTGGAAGCTTGCGTGGTGTATTGGCGCAGGTTGCGCGATTGAGCCACGAGGTTGTCCATCCGTTGGCGGTATTCGGCGCGCACTTGGCGCAGCTGTTCCTGTTGGCTGCTGCTGAGCGCGAGCTGGCGCATATCGCAGGTTGGGCTGTCGGCCAAGGCGAGGCTGCCGGTGGTGAGCAGGAGGGTGGAAAATACAACCCGGCAAAGGGTTTGGCGGCGGGGGAGGGGAGTCATGGGATTAACTCTTTAGATTCAGTGTCGAACCAAGTAAATTTATTGCCGCCAGTATACGAATGACGGCGTGAAACACGGTATAATCTTGGTAAACCTGTGTAAACAACAATGTAGTGGAAAGCACTACGTTTTTGGCACGATGTGCGATGAATTATAGCCCTATTTATGGAAGAAAGCACCAATATGACCCGCTACCGTATCGCTCCGAGCATTTTATCTGCCGATTTCGCCCGTTTGGGCGAGGACGTCGCTGCCGTGCTCGCCGCCGGGGCGGACGTCATCCATTTTGACGTGATGGACAACCACTTCGTCCCCAATCTCAGCTTTGGCGCGCCGATTTGTCAGGCGCTGCGCGACTACGGCATTACCGCGCCGATTGACGTGCATCTGATGGCCTCGCCCGTGGACGCGCTGATTGAGCAGTTTGCGCAAGCGGGCGCGGATTACGTGTCCTTCCACCCGGAGGCGAGCATCCACATTGACCGCTCGCTGCAACTCATCAAAAGCCACGGCATGAAGGCGGGGTTGGTGTTCAATCCGGCGACGCCGCTTGCCTGCCTCGATTACGTGCTGGACAAGATTGACCTCATCCTCATTATGTCGGTCAATCCCGGCTTTGGCGGGCAGGCGTTTTTGCCCTCTGCGCTGGACAAACTGCGCGCCGCGCGCCGCATCATTGACGCAAGCGGGCGAGACATCCGCCTCGAAGTCGATGGCGGCGTGAAAACGGACAACATCGCCGCCATTGCCGCGGCAGGCGCGGACATGTTCGTCGCCGGTTCCGCCATTTTCAACGCGCCGGACTACGCGGCGGTGATTGCCGCGATGCGCCATGAGATTGCCGGGGTGCGGTAATGAATTACTCCCTCCCCTGCAGGGCGAAGCCCGCAGCGGGGGAGGGGCGGGGTGGGGGTAGCGTCCGTGAAATGACCGCCGATGCAAGCCCGTCATCCTCTCTGCCATTCTTTCCATGCCATTTACGAAAACTGTTCTTTGCACATTCACCCGCTTTACGGTGCGCCAAGGCGCACCCTATTGTTATCAGATACAAAGGAACCCTTGATGAACTACACCCACCAGCCCGTCGTCCGCACCATCCTCGCCGACCTGCTCACCCCGGTTGCCCTTTACGACCGCCTCGCAGACGCGCCCTACACCTACCTGCTCGAATCCGTTGAAGGCGGCGAGCGCTGGGCGCGCTACTCGATGATTGGCCTGCCCGCGCGCGAAACCGTGCGCATCCGCGACCACCATTTACAAATCCGCCGCGACGGCGCTGTCGTCGAAGAACGCGATGTCGCCGACCCGCTCGCCTGGGTTGCCGACTACCACGCCGCCTTGCGCCCGGCGCCGTTGCCGCTGGAGTTGCCCTACACCGGCGGCCTCGTCGGCTACTTTGGCTATGACACCATCGGCTACATCGAAAAACGCCTGGCGAAGCGCCCGCAGCATGACCCGCTCGGCCTACCGGACATATTGTTTATGCAAAGCCTTGAGCTTGCCGTCTTCGACAACCTGCGCGGCGAAGTCCACCTCATCAGCCACGCTGACCTCGCCGACCCCAACGGCATTGCCGCCGCCGAAGCGCGGCTGGACGCGATGGAAGCCGCGATTAACCGCCCCGGCAAGGCGAAAGTGCGCTCGCTCAACCCGCACGGCGCACGCCCGGAGGTGCAGTACCACTACCCCGAAGCGGCATTCAAGGCGGACGTCGCCAAAATCCGCGAATACATCATGGCGGGCGACTGCATGCAGGTAGTGCCGTCGCAGCGCATGAGCTGCGCCTTCCCGCCCCCGCCGCTGGACTACTACCGCGCGCTGCGCATCACCAACCCGTCGCCCTATATGTACCTGCTTGACCTCGATGACTTCCACATCATCGGCTCCTCGCCGGAAATACTGGCGCGCAAACAGGGCGATACCGTTACCGTCCGCCCCATTGCCGGTACGCGCAAACGCGGCAAAACGGCGGAAGAAGATTTGGCACTCGAACAAGAGCTGCTGGCGGACGAAAAAGAAATCGCCGAACACGTGATGCTGATAGATCTCGGCCGCAACGACATCGGCCGCATCAGCCAGACCGGCACGGTGAAAATCAGCGAAAAAATGGTGATAGAGCGCTACTCGCACGTGATGCACATCGTCTCCAACGTCGAAGGCAAACTGCGCCCCGACATCAACGCGATGGACGTGCTGCGCGCCACCTTCCCCGCCGGAACACTTTCCGGCGCGCCGAAAATCCGCGCGATGGAAATCATCGACGAAGTCGAACCGGAGCGGCGCGGCGTTTACGGCGGCGCGGTCGGCTACTGGTCGTGGAGCGGCAACATGGACATGGCGATTGCCATCCGCACCGCCATCATCAAGGACGGCCGCCTCTACGCACAGGCGGGCGCGGGCATCGTTTACGACTCCAACCCCGACAGCGAATGGCAGGAAACGCTCAACAAGGCGAGCGCGCTGATTGCGGCGGCGGCGTTATTGAACTGACACGGATGAAAGGAAAGGGCGGGGTTTTCCCCGCCTTTTCTGTTTTTTCCGTAGAGGCGGTTAGCGCAGCGACAAGTTATTGCTCGCGCAGCGACAAATTATTGCTCGCGCAGCGAGAGAGAGAGACCGCCCGTTTCGTTTGGCGGGCGGTTACGGGCTTCGCCCTAACCGCCCCTACTTTGGAACAGCGCACAAAAAACCCCGCATTAGCGGGGTTTTTATACGCGCAGCGGGTGCTTATTTCTGAATCCTGCCATGTTGCAGGCGGATGATGCGGTCGCTTTTCGCGCCGAGGCCGGGGGGATCAACTGCGGTCGAGGTATTCGATGAGGCGGTAGAGGCGGTTGTTGATTTCTTGCATGGGTTTGAGGGCGGCGTTGTAGGGGCGGTAATCGTAGGTGTACAGGCCTTTGTTGGTGTTGCGGTTGGAGGGGGTGTTGCCGCCGTGTTGGGGGTCGCTGTCCTGGTAGGAAAGCCAGTGCCAGCCGACGCAGGCGCGGCTTTTCAGCAGTTCGATGATGAAGTTTTGGTAGAAGTAGCCGCGGTCTTCCTGGGTTTTGACGATCCAGCCTTCACCGCTTTCGTTGGCAAGTCCAGAGTCTTCGCCTTTGCTGTAAAACTCGCTGATGAGGAAGGGGTTGCCCGACCAGTTCTCCCATTGTTGCATTTGCCACGCTTCCGGCTGCCATTTGTGGTAGTGGTTGATGGAGAGGATGTCCATGTATTTGCCGGCGGTACGGATGAGTGCTTCGTTGGCGAGTTCTTCTTTGTGTTGGTTGAATCGGCATCCGAGGTAGAGTTTGCCCGGCGCGTATTTGCGGGTGGCGCGGGTGATTTTTTGCAGGTAGGTTTCGATGTAGTAGGCGCCAAATGCCTGGCGGTCGGCGTCGTTGATGTCGGCCAGGGTGGCGTGGTGTCCTTTGCGCAGGTTCAGCCATTTTTGTGCGGCAAGGTAGCCGGGGTCGGGGGCGCGATAGTGGGTAAGGATGCGGTCAAGCGCGTCGTTTTTCCACGGCAGTTCGTTGTCGGTAAAGTAGCCGACGCAGTAGGGGTCGTTGGCGTATTGCGCCAGTTTTTTGGCTTCTGCTTCGATGTGCGCATCAAAGCGCGGATCGAAGACGCGAATGATGTCATTGGGATAGCCTTGCCAGCCTACTTTGCCCTGAAAGTCGCCCTGGGCTTTGAGCGCGTCGCGGAATTTTCCCATCGGTTCGATATAGGCGCAGTAGCTGAAGCGGTGGTGGGCGGCACGGATTTCGGTGATGCTGCTCCAACAGCCCGCGCCGTTGAAGCCGTACGCCCACAGTTGGTCAATGGTTTGGTTCGCCCAGTCGGCAAGGCTTCGGTATTTTTTTTGGTAGGCGGCGCGGCTGCCTGGGGTTTCGCTGTTATATAGGCCGACGACGGCGATGTGCAGGCAGCGGTTGCCACTGGGGTCAATGAGCCACCAGCGTCCGTTTTTTGGCAGCGATGTTGTCCCGGGTTTGTGCCAGGAGGTGGCGCGGTAGCAGGGCGGCGAGTGGCAGGGTGATGAGGTGACGGCGTTTCATGCCTGGATTCTCCCGTGTTGCAGACGGATGATGCGGTCGGTTTGCGCGCCCAAATCGGGGTTGTGCGTCACCATGACGATGGTGCGGTTTTGCGCGTGCAGTTCGGCGAAGATGCGCAGCACGGTTTGTTCGTTTTCGGCGTCGAGGTTGCCGGTGGGCTCGTCGGCAAAGAGGATTTCCGGTTCGTTGATGAGCGCGCGGGCGATGCAGACGCGCTGTTGTTCGCCGCCGGAAAGCTGCTTGGGCAGGTGGTCGCTGCGGTGCGCGAGGCCGACGCGTTCCAGTGCGGCGAGCGCCGCCGCCTTGTCGGTAACGCTGTGGTAGTACTGCGCCAGCATGACGTTTTCGCAGGCGGTGAGGTAGGGCAGGAGGTGGAATTGTTGGAAGACGAGGCCGATGGTGCGCGCGCGGAAGATGCGGCGGGCCTCGTCGTCAAGCGCGGCGGCGTCGGTGCCGTTCAGCAGGACTTGGCCTTCGCTGGGGGTGTCGAGGCAGGAAAGGATGTTCATCAGCGTGGTTTTGCCGGAGCCGCTCGAACCCATGATGGCGACGAATTCGCCGCGCGCGACGGCGATATTGACGTCGTCCAGCGCGGTAACGGTGCCGAAGCGTTTGTAGAGGTGGACGGTTTGGATGACGGGTTGCATGGGTTCAGGCTCCTTTGAGGATGTCGGCGGCTTGCAGGGCAAGGACGCGCTTGAGCGGCAGGACGACGGCAGCGGCGGCAACGGCGACGGATAGAACGATGACGAGCGGGAAGACCGGCAGGCGCGGCGCGATGCTGGCATGGAAGACGACTTCGCCGAGGATTTGCGCGAGGACAAGCCCCAGCGCGATGCCGATGACGACGGCAACGGCAGCCATCAGCGCGGTTTCGCGAATCATCTGCGCGGTAATGGCTTTGCGGCTGGCGCCGAGCGCGCTTTGCAGGGCGAATTCGCGGCGGCGTTCGTGGGTCATTGCGGTAAGCGAGGTGTTCACGCAAAGGCTAGAGAGCAGCAGGATGACGATGCAGACCACGCCCATTAGTCCTTTGATTTTGTGCAGTATCTGCCCTTCGGCAGCGCTGACTTTGCGGATGGGATGGATGTCTAGCTGCGGGTACTCGCGCGAGAGGGTTGCGGCGTAGGCGGTTACGGCGTCGTTGTCGTTGGCAAGGCTTGCCAGCGCGTAGCTGATGCCGCCAGCGCTGCCGAGCCAGTCTTGCGCGACGCGGATGTTGAGCAGCATGACGTTGTCCATCGCGTCGCCGCTTTCGACGATTCCTTTGATGCGGAAGGTTTTTTTCTGGCCGTTGTCTTTGACGAGGGTGATGTTGTCGCCGACGTTCAGCTCCAGTTGCGCGGCGAGTGCCTTGCCGAGCATGGTGTTGCGGTCGTCAAAGGCGACGCCGACCCAGCCGCCCTGCACCTGCCAGTAAGGCACCAGCGCCGGCAGCGCCGGGAAATCAACGCCAACCAGCGCGACCGGTTCGCGTTCGCTGCGCGCTACCGCGTAGAGGTAGGGGCTGGATGCGTGGTAGAGCTCAGGCGGCATGGCGGCGATGATGGCTTCGTATTGTTCGAGGGTAAACGGCGTTTCGTTTTTCGCGCCGAGGTAGAAGTTGGCACCAAAAGAGCGCAGCTCGCGGCTCATTTTTTCGTTGATGTCGAAATAGACCGATGCCATCGCCATTACCATCGCAGCTCCGATGGAAAGGGCGGCGACGATGACCAGCGTGCGCCGCCATTTGAGGCGCAGCGCCTTGAAAAGCAGTAACCATTTCATGCTGTTAGCGTTCATAAAGCACCTCAATCGGGATTTGGCGGGCGATGCTGCGCACCGGGAACCAGGTGCCAATCAGTGCAATGAGGACTGCTGCGAAGACCACCACCGGCACCACTATCCAGGTAAAGCCGAGCGCCGCGCCAAAGAGCGCCTCGCCAATCGCCCAGCCGAGCAACGCGCCGCCGGCGCAGCCGAGCAGGCCGCCGATGGCACCGACCAGCACCGATTCGGCATAGAAAAGCAGCGCGATTTGCCACGGTTTGGCGCCCAGCGCACGCATCAGCCCGATTTCTTTGGCGCGCGCCATGATGCCGCTGCCGGTAAGCGAAGCGATGCCCATGCCGGCGGAAATCAGCGCGGCGATGCTGCAAACAATCAGCAAGAGCTGGATTTTTTCGATAACGACGCCTTCGGACGCCGCCACCTGCCACACCGGGCGCACCACCGCGCCGGAAACGGTTTCCTCTAGCTGGTGGGCGATGGTCGAGACGTAGGCGGTGCAATACCACTGGTCGTACTGCTTGGCATCGAGCGCTGAGGGGTTTTCGTGCGCTTTGCGCGAAAGGTCGTTCTCCGGCACGGTCATTGCCGCGACTTGTATCGCGCTGATTTTGCCGGAAAGTCCCAGCAATTCCTGCAACGCGGCAAGCGGCAAAACGAGCTGGTTATCCTGCGCCGCGCCGCTGGTGAGAATGCCGACGATGCGCGCGCGCCGCACGGGGCTGTCCGGCGCGGTGGACGAGAGCGACAAGACGTCGCCCACCTGCCAGCCGTGTTCCGTCGCGAGCTTGACGCCGGCGAGCAGCGGCAACTCGTCCGGCAGTGCGCCGCTATCATCCGGCCAGTCGCCCGCGACCTGCCAAAACGGACTGACCGCCTTCTGCCCGGTGTGGAAATTCGATTCATCGGCGACATCGAGCGGGTGATCGAAGAACGTGCCGAGCGCTGCGACCTCAACGTCCCCGGCGCGCAACCGCCCGGAAAGCAGCGGCGCGAAGCCGTAGATGTTGTTGCGCCAAAAAATATCCATCACCGACGGCAACACCTTCTCATCCAAAAAATACTGCTGCCCGGCGACATCGTCCGGCAAAAGCGCGCCGCCTGCCGGTTCAATCAAAATATTGGCGCCGTAGGACTTCAACTCGCGCGACATCTTGTCGCCAATATCGACCGAAACCGCGAGCAATCCCGCAATCAGGGCGGACGCCAAAAAAATCGTCAAAAACGCCAGCGCCTTGCGCGGCAAATCATGATGCCAAAGCTGAAAAATCATCCGCCAAAACATCGCCTTACTCCTTCACAAAATCTTCGGGTTTATCGACAAAACGCTGATAATTCTCTTCATTGCGGAAAAAATACGTCTTCGTGCCGTAGCTGTAGCGGTGCGGCGCGGTGGTGTTCTTCAACTTGCTGCCATCGACCGGGTCAATCACCTCCAGCTCAACCACCGCCTTGAACAGCGTCAGCCCCGCCTCCAGCCCCTTGCGCGGCACGACAATCTCGCCGCCCGCCTGCGACCAGCCCTCAATCGGCACCGGATTACAGCCGCCAGACTTGCCCACATTCGGGCGGAACAGGCGTACGCCGCAGCCGATGCACGTCACCTGATCGCCCTGCATCGCATAACCCGTATCGCCGCAGAGCAAACAGGCATCGAACACCACTGCGGGCGACCATTCGCCGGGGAAGCGGTCAATCACAAAAAAGCGCACCACCTTGCCCTCGCCGGATACCCAGGCGAAGCGGTGCAAATCGCCGTCGCGCAATTTGAGTTCCTCAATCGGCAAATGCACCGCGCCATCAGCGGCAAGTTCAACCGGTGTCGCCTTCGACAACGCGGGCGGTTTTGATGCCACCAAATCCCAGAACAAAGCGGTGGCGAGGGCAAAAACAAAAACAAACGCGCCCTGCCACACCGCGCGCCGCCCGCGTTGCATATCGGCGACAAGCAAACGCCGCTCCACCGCGGTCGCTTTCGCGCGGGCGAGCCGCTTGCGCCGTGGCAACCAGCCGGAGGCGAGCGCCGCCAGCGTCGCCACAGCCAGCACGGCAAGCGCCACATAACCGAACCAGGCGCGGACAAACTCCGTCCGCGCCAGCCAGCGCAACAGCCCGCTGGACACCTCCAGCCACTGCAACTTCACCGCCGCAATCCCCATATCCGCGCCGAGCCACACCGCCGTGACCACAAGCCACGACAAAACGACCAGCACGAGCAACGCGCGCCACACCCGGCTTGAAACCAGCGAACGCAAAACGACGAACCACAACGCGAGCAGCGCCGACAGCCCCGCCGCCGCCAGCACCGCCGCAAAATGCAAAATAAACGCCGTGTTCACCACCGAAGTCGTCGAAAACGCGCTCATCACCGGCGCGGCAAAAAACGGCGCGGCGCCAAGCAAGCCGGCGGCAAACCACAGCACATCCAGCGCCAAAGCGCGCCGCGTCAGCAATAACAACAGCGCCAGCACGAGCAGCGCGCCGCGCATGGCGGCAAACCAAAAAAGCGTCGCCGACGCATCGGGCAACCACGCCACCGCCGCCGCACCTGCCAGTACCCCGCCGACAAACCAGGCGAACCAACGCCCCGGCTGCGGCGTGCGCCCGGCAGACAAAACCGCTGCCGCAAACAGCGGCAGCCAAAAACAACGCACGAACAACGAAAAAAACAGACTCATAATGCGACCCGAATCAAGAAACGCTCGCAATTCTACCGCGTCCCGCCCGGTAAGACTACGGCAACACCCGCCCCGTCAGCGCCAGTTATAGCCATCCACCGAAAGCCTCATACGGTGTTGCGTCGCCTGACTGGGCACCCT
>NZ_CALJAH010000160.1 GCF_938028185.1 uncultured Cardiobacterium sp.
AGCCGTGTTGCGGAGTGCAGTGGGTGAGCAGTGGCGCGATGCGGATGCGCGGCGTGGCGCAGCCCTTGATGGCAGCCGCCTGTGTTGTGGCGGGCAGGCACAGTTTGACCGCGGGCGCGGCGGTAGTCTGCGGGCGGGTGCAGTTGACCAGCGCCGGGTAGCCGCCGATGTGGATGCGCTGGCAGCTGGCGATGCGCCAGGCGATGCTGATGCGCGTCGTGTGGCAGTTGCCGAGGGTCGGCACCGGGCGGATGGCATGGCGCTGGCACAGGGCGATGTCCGCCACCGGGCTGTTGTGCGCAGGCAGGCAGCCGCCGACGGCAACAGCCGTAGCAACGGCGGGCAGGCAGGCGCTGATGTCCACCACCGGCGCGGTACGCACGCCGCCGCAACTGCTGAGGCGCACGGTTTTGGGTTTGGGCGGCGGCGGGATGTTGCCGCCCTCGCCCAGTGGCAAGGCGAGGCGAGCGCCGTCGCGCCGTTGCCACGGCAGGCGTAGCGGTAACGCCTGCTTGTTGCCGCTCATGGCTGCGCCGTCCTCCATGATTGCCACAGCCGCCATTGCTCTGGCGGGCTGATGTTGGTCGCCGGGCGCACGTTGTCGTAGGCGACTGGCTCGTAGTGGCGCATCCAGTCGCGCGCCATAATCAGGTATTCGCGCTGCGGGTCGAGGCAAAGGAAGGCGTAATGTCCTTCGGCGTTGCTGGTGGTCTCGCGGATGAGGCGGTGGTTGTAGTAGAGGTACACCCGGCGCACGGCGGGCGTGCCGCCTGCGGTGACGATGATGCGCCGCCCTTCCCACACGACATAGGCATAGGGGGACATAAGAGGCACGGCGAGACAGCTCGCATCCACATGGTGACTATCACAGCGTCCGCCCCAGCGCCCAGGCGCTCTCGTTGTACCCGCCCCAGACGGTGATGACGTTGATGATATCGCCAGCCGGATGCGGGGTGATGACATAGCCGGGGTTGTTGGGCGGTGCTGTCAACGCCCCCGGTCCCGTCATCAACCCAGGCAAAAAGATGCTGACGCTGTTGTCGCTGGTGTTGACGAGCGGCTGATGGTAATAGATGCGCTCGGCGCCGACGGCGTAGCGGTTGCCATCGGCAAAGAGGCGCAGCGCGCGGCAGCTGTTGCCGTCGGCGTCCTTGAGGGTCATGGCGTAGAGGCTGTAGTTGTACTCGTAGTATGGCTCCTCGCCGACAAAGATGCAGCCCGCGCGGTAGGGCGCGGCGGTGGCGTAGCGGTTGCCCATATAAATGACGGCATAGTAGGGCTGCGAGGCGTCTTTTTGAATCATCCACCAGCAGCTTTCGTCGTTGGCGAGCAGCAGCCACGCCGGATGCTTGGCGCCGACGTTGTACATGGTTTTGCTGATTCGCCGCGTGGCAAAGGGCGCGGGGTTGTCTTTGTGGATGGCCTCCAGCACAAAGGCGGTGGCGATGTCGTCGCGGATGCGGTAGGTGCATCCCGTATCGTTGATGCCGCGCGGGCGGAAGCTGCGGATGCCGCGCCCGTTGATGTCGTCATCGGGCATATCCCAGCCTGCCGCGCGCTGGTTGCCGTAGCCCTCCACCAGGCAGGCCTTGAGGACGACCTGCGCGCTGTGTGCCTCTTGGGTCAGCGCCGGGGAGCCGTCGTCCCATGAGGTGTAGAGGTTGTAGGGTTGGTAATCGTTGATGTCGAGCATGGTCAAATCTCCACGGTGTTGCCTCTGAGGCAGATGCTGAAGCCGTCGGTTTCGGTCTGTTTCTGCGCGCTGGGTTGTACGGCGCGCAGTATCCACACACCGAGATGGGTGCCCCAGGTGTTGAGGCGGACACAGTTGCCCGCCGCCCACGGCGTCGCCCCGTTTTGTACGCCAAACGCCCCTTTTTTCAGGGTGAAGTAGGGTTTGCCGGTGGCGGCGTTAATCGGGGCGAGGTCGCTGGTGGTGTCGTATCTGCCGACAAAGCCGAGCGCCTCGCTGTAGAGGTCAAACTGGGTGCCGTCGCGGAAGACAATGGCCCAGCGGTCGGTGGTGGCGCCGTCGTCGGTGAGGACGAGCGGGTAGTCCTTGAGGTTGAGTTTGGCGGTGATGGCATCGCCGCGCGGGTCATCCGACCACACGTTGTCAAAGAGTTTTTGTGACCAGGCGGGCGAGTGCCGCACCTCCAAATCGCCGCCAATCAGCGCGCTGGAGACGTAGGTATCCTCCTGCGGGTAGTCGCGCGCGGTCGGAAATTGCAGCTGCAAGGTGCCGTCGATGTCGGCCACCATGATGCGGTTTTCTTCTTCGCGGGCGTGGTGGGCAGTAATCGGCATTTGGTAGGCAGAGAGGTCGAGCGGTGTCGCCCAGGTAATCGTCCCCGCCTGCAAATCGTAATCCCACCACTTGGCCTCTATCGCCTGATTGCGCGCGTCGCGCAAACAGATGCTGTCGAGGTCGCCGCGCGAGAGTTGCACGGTCTTGCCCGCGCTGTGGGCGCTGCCGAGGTTGTCCTCTAACCTGTGCCCGATGACGATCATGTCGCCGCGGCGGAAGATGGGCACGCGGCCATCGGCGGGCAGGCGCACCGCGTCGATGCCGATGGCGGTGGTGTCCAGCGGCAGGTAGGCATAACTCACCGCGTTGTAGCGGATGGTGTCGGCATAGACTTGCGTCGGTTGCCAAATCTTGCCGTCGTCGCGCACCGCGTCCGCGTTGTACCAGTACTTGCCCTCGTTGCCCGCCGCCGTCACCCAACGGCCAAAGCGGACGCGCACCACCCCGGTCTCGTAGTCGATTTTGCCTTCAACGTTGCTGCCGGAGAGCTTGCCGTCGTTGTCGGCGCGGACGTTGAGCTGGCCGCCGGTGAGTGGCGTCGCCGTGATTTGCAGTGAGCCGGGGCGGATGGGCGCCGACGGGATGCGCCACACCGCCGCATCGACCGGGTTGGCCGATACTGTCCCGGCCAGCGCCTGCAAGGTCAGTGCGCCCGCCGGTGCCTGCTCGATGGTGACGATGCCCGTCTCGTAGTTGATGGTGCCGATGCGACTGGCGGCGCCGGTGGCACTGTCCAGCCGCCAGTAAATCTCGCCACGACGGTCGAGGTAGGTCTCCTGGCCAATCGCAAAGCGCACCGAGCCGGGGATGATGCGCTCGGCCAGCGTCGGCAACAGGTCGATGCGCAGCACGCCGCTGGTTGCCTGTTTGCTGCGCGCGTCCTCGCTCTGCGCCGCCCTGAAACTGGCGCTCACGACAAAGCTCTCGTCAATGGGCGCGGCGGCCAGCGTGTCCACGTACTCGTAACCGGCAAACATGGTGCGCCATAGCGGCGTCACTTTCTGCTGGGTGCCGCCGCTGATGGTTTCAACGATTTCGCCCATCGACTGCTTTTTCCAAATCGGCTTCGGGATTTTGACCACACCGTCGGGCTTGATTTTGATGATGCCGGTGGCGTAGTTGATGGTGCCGTGGACGGTGCCGCCCGCGTCGCGCAGATTGCCCGCGCCGTCGTCGCGCACGCTAATGTACGGGTCAACAAAGGCAAGGCCGAGGTTGCGGGTATAGGCCTCGCCCTCCTGTACCTTGTTGTCGTAGTCGGCGATGACCACGTTGTAGGTCAGCGCCAGCGAGCGCGGCTTGATGTTGCGCTGTCCCAAGTCAAGGTTGACGTTGCCGCTGCCGTCGCGTGCAGGCGCCTTCCACTCGGTCTTTTGCGGCTCGCCAACGCTGTAATCGACCTTGACGTCGAGCCGCTGCTCGCCCCCGGCAAAACTGGTGAGGGTGATGTCGCCGCTGCGGTAATCGACCGTCCCCGTCCAGGCGCCGGTGATGTTGCCCGCGCCGTCGTCCTGCGCCGTCTTGGCGGCGCCGTTGTCCGTCCACGAGAGTTTGACGGTGTTGGGCACCACCCCGGCCTCGGTCGCAATCAGCATCGTCGCCGCCGGTACGCTGTCGCTACGGTTATGCACCGTCGCCTGCGAGCCCCAGGCAAAGAGTACCTCGCTGCCGACGTCCGGCATCTCGCCGCAGGTGACGGCCACGGTGCCGGTGCGGTAGTTGAGGGTGCCGGAGCCATGCCCCGCCGAGCCGCCGCGCAGGGCGCCTGCGCCGTCATCGCGCAGGTCGTACCAGCGACCTTGCGCGCGATAGGAGACCATCAGCGAGCCGGGGGCAGGCACCGGCAAAATGGTCATGCTGTAGTTGTAGCTGCGGTTGTTGATGGCGATGCCAATGCTGGCGGTGTCGGCGACCTGCAGAAACTCGGCGGCAGGCCTGAAGTAGAGTGTCCACCAGCCATAAGCGACCGCCTCTGTAAAGCGCAGCTCGCCTCTGGCGTAATCCACCGTACCGACCGCCCTGTCGCCGCTGTAGAGGGTGCCGCCCCGGTCGTTGATGGTCATGGCACCGATGACGAGGCGGACGCTGCCGGGGGTGATGGCATTGCCCGCGTAGAGGACGGCGGCATCGTTGAGCGCCATGTTGCGCGTCAGCACGCTCTCGCCGCTGGCGGCGTCAAAGATGAGCTGCTGTTGCCCGGCAGCGGTGAGGTCGGTGAGCGAGGTCTCCACCTGCGAGGTCGGGACGAGTTTCTCCATCAGCGACGGTACGCGTAACGTCTGCACGCCTGCCTTGATCGCCGCCGCCAGCGGCTTGACCCCGTAATATTGGGCGCCGTCGGCGATGTGCGTCTCGCGCAGTTTGCACGGCGCGTCGGCATAACCGATGGACGGGTAATCGACGCCGATGAAATCAGCGGTCAGCGCGGTGGACAGCTCCAGCTTGACCACGGTGCGCACAAAATCCTTGCCGCTGGACACGTCGGTAAAGGTGCGGTTGAGCGACGAAACGCGGATGACCTGGATGTACTGCTCCACCTCCGGGTATCCGCGCTTGTCCTGGCGCAAACAATAAACGTCGCCCACCTGTGGCAGCGGCTCGTCGGTGCGCTGATACGCCTGGACGATGCGACTGCCGAGGGATTGGGTGGAGAGCAGCGTCATCCGGCTTTCGATGGTGGCGACCGCGTAGGCGGCGATGCGCTTGATGATGTCGCGGCGCCGCTCGCCGTACTTGACGCCGCGATAGAGCAGGTGGCTGACGTTGGCCGCTTTGGCGGGCTTGCTGATGATGACGTGCGCCCCGCCCAGCTTGGCACGCGACGGCACCCGCACCGCGGCGTGTACCGAGCGCGCATTGAATTGGCCGAGAGTGCGCGCCTGGTCGGAAATCGGGGTAAACAGCTCGTTGTCGGCGCCGGTGAGCGGGTCGCGCACCATCAGCCCGCCGCCGCTGTCGGCATCAGTCAGGTCTTCGGTCGGATAAAACTTGAGGTCTTGTTGGGTCAGTTCGGTGTGGCGTTGGGTCATGTGTAACTCCGTTACAAATAGGATTTAAGCGGCAATTAAAGTGTCATCAGGCGGATTTCGGCGGTGTAGCGGTCGTCTGCCTTTTCGGGGACGGTGTAGCGTATCGGGGTAACGTTGTCCAGCCCCCGCTCGTGCAGCCTGAAAATCACGTCAAAACGGCGGCAAGTGCCTGCTCGTGATTGCGGAAGATGACGTTGTACTTGCCGCCGTGGTAGTCGAGCGTCAGTTCCAGCTCCGGCACCGCCGCCCAGTCGTGCAGGGTGGCAAGCGTCTCGCGCCTGAGCCAGTTGTGGTCATCCTCACCGCCGAGCGTCACCGGACGCCCGGCGAGTTTGCTGCCCTGCTGCACGATGACCGCGCCGCCGAGGCTGTATTGCGGCTGCGCCTGCGCCAGCGGCGACCAGTCATGCTCATCCGTCCAGCGCAGCTGGTCGGGCAGTTCGAGGCGGGTGTTGTTGTCTTTGCGGGTCAGGGTAATCATTAGGGCTCCTTAGCCAATGAGCTAAATATGCGGCGACGGCTCACCGCGTCCCACGTTTGGCGGCGTTGTAGATGGCGTTAATGGTGTTCTGCGCGCCGCGTTTTTCCGCGGCGGCGATGCGCTCGTCCCAGGCATCAACCACCTGTTCGGGGCTGATGTCGCGACCGCTGCGCGTGGTGCTGCCCGTGCTGCTGCGTGTACTGTTGCTGCGATTGCGGGATTCCTGCGCCCGCTGGCTTTCTTCGGCTTTTTTCGCCGCGTCCTGCCGCTGTTTCTCGGCGTAGATTTGTTTTTGCAGCTCAATCGCGCGCTGGTACTGGGCGATTTCGTCGGCGTTGCGCCGTGCCTGCGCTTCTTGCAGCTTCGCGTTGAGTTCGCGCAGTTTGCGCTCCTGCTCCAGCGCCGCCGTCTTGCTGTTGTCGCCCTTGAGCTGCGCCAGTTCGGCGTCGAGGCTGGCGCTGGTGTCGCGCGCCTGTTGTGCCAGGTCTTCGAGTTTTTGCTTGGCGGCGTCGATGCTGGCGTTGAGGTTCTTGAGGGTGGTGCTGTCCAGCGCGGTGATGCGCGAGTACGCCTTGTTGGCGGCCTCGGCCACGTCCTGCATGGTGACGGTGCCGTCGGATGTTTTCTGGTTGAGCATCTCCGTTGCCCGCTCTGCCGCCTGCACGGTGGCGATGTACTCGGCTGCCGCGTTTTGCTGCATTTGCCAGTAGCGGATGCCGCCGCCAATCTTGCTGCCTGGGTTTATTTTGTTGAGCGCGTCGTCGAGCAGATTGACCGCTTCGGCATTGAGCTTGGTGGCGTCGTAGAGCTGCCACATCGCCGTGCTGGTTTTCTTGACGGCTTCGCCGCTTTTTTCCACCGCGTCGGCTGCTTTTTCCTGTGCTTTCGCCGATGCCTCGGCTGCCTGTGCCGCCTGCGCGTGTGCCTGCGTTGCGGTCTCGCCCGCCTGTGCGGTCTTGGCGCGCAGCTCTTCGGTCTTTTTTTCAACCTGCGCCAACACTTCGGCGTACTGTTTCGCCGACAGCTCGCCCGCGGCAAATGCCGCTTTTGCCTCGGTGCCGATGCGGGCAAGGCTGCCGAGGTCGGCGCTGTCGATGCGTTGCTTGAGTTCCGCCATCGCAGTCGCTGCTGCGTCCGGCAATCCCTTGATGCCGTCGCCCATGCGCTTGATTTGCCCCTGCGTCAGCTTGTCCATGACGTCGCCGCTCTCGGTCATCTGCTGCTTCAGCGCCGCCCATTCCTGCGGCGAGGACATCTTGGCGGCGAGCGCCTCAAAGCCTGCGCGCGCAGCTTTGGTCGCATCCAGCCCGCCTTCCATCGCCTGCTGCACCGCGTAGGTGTAGTCGCTCATTGCCTTTTTGGTTTTGCTGGACACGCCGTTGAACACTTCATCTAGGTCAATGCCCAGTTCCTCAAACGCACTCGCCGCTGCAATAGCTGCCTTTTCCTGCGCTTCCTTCGCCTTCTGTGCCGCTTCCTCTGCCGCCTTCGCCTGTTTGTTGGTCTCCCGCTGCACGATGGCGGTAACTTCCTGGGCGGTATCTATGACGGTCTGCGCAAAGCCGACAAAATGTTTTTCCCCCGCATCGGCGGCGTCTGCGGTCTTGTCGATGGCATCTTTGGCGCTCTTGGCGACGGTCTCGTTGGTCTCTTTGCTTACCCCGGCGATGCTGCGCGCGCTGTCTGCCATTGATGCAGAGGTGTCCTCGATGACCTCGCTCATCGCGCCCGCGAAGTTTTCAGCGGACTTGGCCATGTCATCCATTGACGCGCCAATCTCGTGCATACTCTGACCAAGTCCTTTGGCGCCCAGTTTTTCGGCGACGCTACCAAGTCCGTTGGTCAGGCTGCTCAACGTGGCAAATATCTTGGACGCAACCGCTGCAAGCAGGCCTGCAATGGCCGCCAGCCCAGCCTTGACGGCGTTAAATGTGATAGAGAGCGCCTGAAATGCGCCATTGAGGGCGGTGCCGATGGTCTTCAGCTTCTCGAAACCGCTGGATGCTTTGTTGATAACCGAGTCAAAATCCATCTCTTTGACGAAACGGATGACGGCATCGGCGCCATCAGAAAAGACGGAGGCAATTTTCCTGCCCAGTTCTTCGATTTTGCCGCTATTGACCAGGTCGGAAATGACTTTGGACAGCTCATTGAGCTTGTCCCGCAGAGGCTCAAGGATGGGTGTGGCAAGTTTGAGTTTGACCGCATCCCAAGCGCTGCCCAGCTCGGCGAAAGCGCCGGCGACGTTGTTGCCCATCTCCTTCGCCTGCCCGATTGCGAAACCGCTGGCGTCCTGCAACTTGCCATGCAACTCATCTACTGCGCTGATACCTTGCCCAACCAACGCCAGGAATGCAGGGCCAGCTGCTTCGCCGAGCGCGCTGATTGCTGCCTGTCCTTGTGGGCCAGCCGCTGCCAACTCTCGAATCGCCTGATTGAAATCACGGGTGCGAATGCCCAACGCCGCCAATTCTTTGCGGAAGGTACTGGCTGGATTTTGGAATTGCCCCATCATCGTTGCCATTGCCGTACCGGCGCGCGAGCCGTCAAAGCCCGCGTCTGCCAGTTTGCCGATGTAGGCAGCGGTTTCCTCCAGCGTCAGGCCGAGGGCGTGCGCGGTCGGTGCCGCGTAACTCATCGCCAGCCCCATGCCCTGGATGTCGGTGTTGGCGGATGATGCAGCTTTGGCGAGGACGTCGGCAACACGCGCGGCCTCGTCCATTTCCAAGCCCATACCAGCGGCAGCCTGCGTGATGTAGCTGGCGGCGTCGGCGAGCTCAATGCTGTTGCCCTGCGCCAACGCCAGTACCGACGGCAGCGCTGCAATGGACTCGCTGGCGCTCAAGCCTGCGCGGGCGAGGTTTTCCAAGCCTTGTGCGGCCTCGGTCGCGGTGTACTTGGTCTCTGCGCCCATTTTTTCGGCGGCTGCGCGCAAGGCATCCATGTCCTCAGCGGTCGCACCCGAAACCGCCTTGACGGTGGATAGCTGCTCTTCAAACTCTTGCGCGCCGCTGACCGCATCGCTGAAAAATCCCTTAATTTTGCTGGCGACAAAGGTAATGCCTAGCGCTGCGCCAACGGCAACAATCGCGCCCTTGAATCGCCCAAACACGCCAACACTGCGCTCTGCCTCGTCGTTGAGGCCGCCGTTGCGTCGTTGTGCATCGGCAAGCTGTCGCGCCAACTCAGCAATCCGCCGTGCCTGTTCCTCTGGCGAGAGGTTGTCCCACTCGCGCCGTAACCGTTCTGCTTCCTCGGATAGCTGCTCGGTCGATGCACCGCTGCGGCGCAATATCTCAATGACACGCTCAAGCTGGTCAATCCCCTCAACCCCTGCGCGTACCAGCAGGCGCACGTCCAGATTGTTGTCGGCCATTTAATTACCTTT
>NZ_CALJAH010000161.1 GCF_938028185.1 uncultured Cardiobacterium sp.
CGCCGCTGAAGGCAGTACGCGGTTGTACGGCGAAGCGGCGCAACACCGTATGAGGAGGCTTTCGGTGGATGGCTATAATGCCCGACGACGGGATTTTGAAAGAAATACGGTTTCCCGGAATGACAGTGGTGGGTTTGCAAGGAAATCCGTCTGCTCCAACAAAAAAAGGGGCGTTGCCGCCCCTTGTTGGTTGATGTGCGCGGTTTTAGTCGCGCTTTTCGTCATCGCCGTCCGTGTTATCGCTGGGCGCGTCGGTGTTTTCGCTTTCGGCGCTGTTTTCGGCAGGCGTTTCGGTGGCAGGTGCTGTTTCGGCATGATCGTCCGCGTCTGCTGCGAGGTCTTCGGGCGGGGTAGCCGCCGGTACGTCAGCGTTTTCTCTTTCGGTGCTGGTTTCAGTAACCGGTTCGGCGGGCGCTGCTCCGGCATGATTGTCTTCGCCTGCGGTTTCCGCAATGTTTTCAGGTGCGGCGGTAGCGGGTTCTGCTTCGTCCGCCGCGTTGTTGTCAGCGGGTGTTTCCGGGGCGGGTTTGGCGACAGATGCGTCTTCAGCGGCTTCGTTCCCGTCTGTGCTTTCCGCGATGTTTTCGGGCGCGGTGGTAGCGAGTTCTGCTTCGTCTGCCGTAGTTTCAGCGGCGGGTGTTTCTGCTACGGGTTCGGCGATCTCATCGCTGTTGTCCGCGTCTGCCGCTGCGTCGCCGGGTTTTGCTTCGCGCAGGGTTTTGATTTTTGCGGCAAGCGTCGCCAGCAGTTCGGCGGTGGCTTGTTCAAAGCTGGCAATGCCTTCGGCTTCGAGTTCGACGTACAGTTGCGCCCAGTCAATGCCTGCATCGGTGATTTGTTGTAGCAGTTGCGGTGCCTGGTCGATGTGGCGCAGCAGGGTTTCTTCGGCGCGGCCATGTGCCTTGTAGGCGGCGTAGGTCGCGGGCGGAATGGTGTTGACGGTGTCGCGGCCGATGAGCAGTTCGACGTAGCGCACGTCGGAGTAGGCGGGGTTTTTGGTGCCGGTACTCGCCCAGAGCAGGCGCTGGACGGCGGCGCCTTTTTTGGCAAGATCGGCCCAGTCGTCGTGGCTGATGCGTTCGAGGTAGTAGCTGTACGCGGTTTGGGCGTTGGCGATGGCGGCGCGGCCGCGCAATGCGGCGTGCTCGTCGGCGAGCCGTGCGTCAATTTTGCTGTCCACGCGGCTGACGAAGTAGCTGGCAACGGAGCGCAGCAGGTCGATGGATTGTCCGGCGGCAACGCGCGTTTTCAAGCCGTCGATGTAGGCTTCCAGGGTTTGTCGGTAGCGTTCGGGCGAGAAGATGAGGGTCGCGTTGATGTTGATGCCTTCGGCGGTGAGTTCGCGGATGGCCTTGATACCCGCTAGGGTCGCCGGGATTTTGATCATGAGGTTTTCGCGGGCGACGCGGCGGTGCAGTTCGAGTGCTTCGGTGACGGTTTTGCCGCTGTCGTGGGCGAGGTCGGGCGAGACTTCGAGCGAGACCATGCCGTCGGTGCCGCCAGTTTTTTCGTACACGGGCAGGAGCAGGTCGCAAGCGCGGCGGATGTCGTCAATGGCGAGGCTGTAGTAGGCGTCGCGTGCGCTGCCGCCGGGGTTTTCGTCGAGCCAGTTGCGCAGGGCGCTGTCGTAGGCGTCGCCAGCGAAGGCTTTTTGGAAGATGGACGGGTTGGAGGTGATGCCGCGCAGGTCGTCTTCGTCGATAAGGCGCGTCAGTTCGCCGTTTTCGAGCATGGTGCGGTCGATGTTGTCGTACCAGACGCTTTGTCCGAAGGCGGCCAGTTGGCGCAGCGGGTTTTCGTTTTTGGCGGCGGGGACGGCGAGCGGGTAGTGCGCGTCTTCACGCAGTTTGTTGCCTGCAATCATCGCCGGGGCGACGGGCGCGGGGTGGTCCAGTAGCGAGACGAGGCCGGGCGCTTCGGCGTCGGAGGGCGGCAGCGGTTTGATTTTGGCGAACGAGGGCGCTTTTTTCGGCGCGGGTGCGGCGGGCTCTGCGGCCTCCGGGATGTCGTCGCGCAGTTCTTCGACGAGGCCGGGCGCGTTCATGTCGTCTTCGTTCAGGGTTTCCGGGCGTTCTTGCGGGATGTAGTCCGCCTTGCCCTGGCCGCGCACGGCGTGGACGTCGCGCGGGCGGCCTTTGCGCACGGTGCGGCCGTTGATTTCTTCCGGCGGGTTGAGCAGCGCTTCGAGGGTAGGGTTGACGTCGTCTTTGGGCAGGACACTGCGGTTCGTCTTGTTTTCGCGGCGCGGCGCGGCAGCAGGCGCTTCTTCGCGCGGCGCTTCTTGTTGTAGGGCTTCTTCGTAGCGGCGCGCGGCTTCTTCTTGCCGGTTGTTGTTGCGCGGTGTGCGGGTTTCGGTGGGCGCTTCGCTTTTGGTTTCGGCGGGTTTGCGCGCGGGTTGTGGTGGCGGCGCGGTTTCTGTCCGTTCGTTGCGGTCGCGGCGGTTGCGCGCCGGGGCGGTGCGTTCGCGCCGTTTGTCGCCGCTGTTTTTGGCGGGGGGTTCGGGGTTGGTGGCGGCGTCGCGGTTTTCTTTGAACAGGGCGACGACTTTGGAGAACAGCGCGGCGAGGCCGGTTTTTTGCACGGTCGGCGCGATTTGCGGCGCGGGTACGCGCGGGACGATGCCCTGCACGGCGGCCTGTTCGGCGACGGTTTCGCCCGGTTTGACGGCGATGTCGCTTTCTTCGTGGCTTTCGTGACGGGTGCGCAGGCGGTAGCTCGGTGTCGGGATGGCGTCTTCGTCCCAGTCGTCTTCGCGCTGGCGCTCGATGTAGTAGTCCGGCGTGTGCAGGTCGGCGTTCGGCACGAGGACGACTTCGACTTTGTTGCGCTGTTCGATTTGGCGGATGACGGCGCGTTTTTCGTTCAAAAGGTAGGTGGCGATGCTCACTGGCAGTTCGCCGGTGATGCGGCGGGTGCGTTCTTTCATCGCTTCTTCTTCGATGAGGCGCAATAGCGACAGTGCCATTGACTGGATGCCACGGATGGAGCCTTGGCCTTTGCAGCGCGGGCAGACGCGGTGGCTGGATTCGTCCATGGACGGGCGCAGGCGCTGCCGCGACAGCTCAAGTAGGCCAAAGCGGGAGATGCGGCCAATCTGGACGCGGGCGCGGTCGATTTTGGTCGCGTCATAGAGGCGGTTTTCGACGTCTTTGCGGTTGCGGCTGACGCCCATGTCGATGAAGTCGATGACGATGAGCCCGCCAAGGTCGCGCAGGCGCATTTGTCGCGCGATTTCGTCGGCGGCTTCGAGGTTGGTCTGGTAGGCGGTTTCTTCGATGTCGCCGCCTTTGGTCGCTTTCGATGAGTTGATGTCGATGGATACGAGCGCTTCAGTGTAGTCGATGACCAGTTCGCCGCCGGAGGGGAGCTGGACGTTGCGCTGGTAGGCGGATTCGATTTGGCCTTCGATTTGGTAGCGGGTGAAGAGCGGGATGTTGTCCTGATACAGCTTGAGTTTGTTGAGGTTGTTCGGCATGACCAGCGTCATGAAGTCGCTCGCCTGCTGGTACACGCGCTCGTCGTCAATGAGGATTTGCCCGATGTCCGGGCGCAGGTAGTCGCGCAGCGCGCGGACGATGATGTTGCTTTCCTGGTATATCAGGCGTTGTGGCGGCGCCTTGCGGTATTCTTCGGAGATGGCTTCCCACAGTTGCAGGAGGAAGTCCAAATCCCATTGCAATTCTTCTTGCGCGCGGCCAACGCCGGCGGTGCGCACGATGATGCCCATGTTGTCCGGCACGTCGAGCATATCGAGGGTTTCGCGCAATTCTTTGCGGTCGTCGCCCTGGATGCGGCGCGAGACGCCCCCGGCGCGCGGGTTGTTCGGCATCAGCACGAGGAAGCGGCCGGCGAGGCTGATGTAGGTGGTCAGCGCCGCGCCCTTGTTGCCGCGCTCTTCTTTGTCAATTTGAACAAGCACTTCCTGGCCGACTTCAATCATGTCCTTGAAGGACGGCTGGCCTTCGTGGGCAGTGGTGGAACCGGTCAGGTATTCTTTGCCGATTTCCTTGAAGGGGAGGAATCCGTGCCGCTGCGCGCCGTAATCGACAAAGGCCGCTTCCAGCGAGGGCTCAATCCGGGTGATTTTTCCTTTGTAAATATTGGCTTTTTTCTGCGCGGAATAAAGGGTTTCGATGTCAAGGTCGTAGAGTTGCTGGCCATCTACCAGCGCAACCCGCAGCTCTTCCTGCTGGGTGGCGTTAATTAGCATACGTTTCATGGTATAGAATCTCCGTAGCCGTACGAATCGCGCATACGGCTGAAATTTAAGTAAAAAACATTGTCCGTTCGAGCGTCCCGCTCCTGTCGGACTTTATCGTTACGGTTTTGAAAAATCTGTTGCCGGGCGGTCTTCAGTGGCCGCAAACCGGCGGGAAACTATACCAAATCAGGGCTTCCCCACGCAATGCGATGGACAACCACGCGGCCTTGTGCCACGATAGCGCCCAACCTCGCACCGGGAACGTTCCACACCATGCCGATCAGCCCACAAACCGAATGCCAATTAAGCACTTACGAGCAGCCTCTGAACGAACGCATCCGCCTCTTCATGCGGCTGGAATCGATGTTCTTCCAGATGAAAAACTTCCACCAGGCTGACGAATACTATTCCATCCAGCTCTTTCTCGATGCGCTGTTTGACGTGCTGGATTTCCTCCACCGCTACGAAATTCGTGCCGAAATTATCAAAGAACTGCAAGGCTACAAAACCGGCATTGACCGCGAACACTTCGCCCTCGGCTGGACGCTGGAAGAACGG
This sequence comes from uncultured Cardiobacterium sp., assembly GCF_938028185.1. Lineage (GTDB taxonomy): Bacteria > Pseudomonadota > Gammaproteobacteria > Cardiobacteriales > Cardiobacteriaceae > Cardiobacterium. The sequence continues at coordinate 4,760 of NZ_CALJAH010000161.1, forward strand.
GTGGCGACGCTGGAAAACATTGATATGTCGCTGCAAGAAGCCTACAGCCTCAACTTCAACCCCATCAGCGCCCTGCGCGAAAACGAACTCTTCACCAGCCTGCGCCAGCGCAACTTCAACCAGAGCGGCAACTGTCTCTTTGAAGTCCCCGCCTACCAATACTGGCTGCTGCAAAACGAAAACCACGAAATCCCCTTCCTGCAACAATGCTACGAAATGTTCCTGCCGATCGCGCGCGCGGTCGCGCTGGTGCTGCAACTGGTACGCGCCGGGGCGGAAATCACCAACGAATACACCGACGACGGCATCTTCCTGAAAACGCTGGACAGCAACCGCCGCAACCAGATGATCCGCATCCACCTCGACAACGAACAGCGCGTCTTCCCGCGCATCAGCGGCGACAAACACCGCTTCTCGGTGCGCTTCATGACCCAGGAAAACCCCGAACAGCGCGCCAAACAAGTGGAAACCCCGGTGCGTTTCTCCTTGCAAACCTGCGTCCTCTGACATGAACGCGAAAAACCCGAAGGGCTACCGCCCGCACACCTTCGCCAGCCTGCGCCAAAACCCGGTTCACTTCCTCGCCTTCGGCCTCGGTAGCGGCCTCATCCACCCCGCCCCCGGCACCTGGGGCAGCCTCGCCGCCACCCTCCTTTACTGGCCGCTCTCCTTCCTGCTGATAAACCCGACCGTCACCGCCCTCTTCCTCCTCGCCGCCTTTGCCCTCGGCTGTTGGGTCTGCGACAAAACCGCACGCGACCTCGGCGTGCATGACTTCGGCGAAATCGTCTGGGACGAATTTCTCGGCGTCTGGCTCGTCCTCGCCTACGTCCCGCCCGCCCTGTGGCAACGCTGGGGAACACTGCCGTGCTACCTCGCCGCCTTCCTCCTCTTCCGCCTCTTCGACATCACCAAACCGCCGCCCATCCGCCAAATCGACCGTCGCACCCCCGGCGGCCTCGGCATCATGCTGGACGACGTCCTCGCCGCCCTCTACGCCCTCGCCGTCCTGTGGCTTACAGCCGCCGTGTTATAATCCGCCGCCCTACAAACCGCAAGGAAAACCCATGAAAATCAACAAAAACAGCGTCGTCGAACTCACCTACGAACTCTACGACGACCAGGGACAAGCCATCACCCACGACGGCGAACCGCTCCTTTACCTGCACGGCGGTTACGGCGGCGTCTTCCCCAAAGTCGAAGCGGCGCTGGAAGACAAAACCGTCGGCGACCAAATCGAACTCACCCTCGCCCCGGAAGACCACTTCGGCGACATCCGCGAAGACCAAATCGTCAAAGAAGAGCGGAAAAACCTGCCGTCAAACATCGAAGTTGGAATGCTGCTCGAAGGCGAAGACAACCACGGCAACATCCACTACTTCCACATCACCAACATTGACGACACCCACGCCACCCTGAACGGCAACCACCCGCTTGCCGGACTGACCATCCGCTTCAAGGCAAAAGTGCAGAATGTACGCGAGGCGACCGCCGACGAAATCGCCCACGGCCACGTCCACGGCCCGCACGGACACCATCACCACCATCACTGAACCGGGGCAGCGCAAGCTGCCTTTTTCAATCACCCCGAAAAATATACATACACCTTCCCTGCTACCCTGTATGTAAAACCCAACCTGTCACCACCAGGCACACCTTTCCATCCAGCCGAACAACAGGAACGGTACCAACAGGAGAACCGCATGAACCAAGACACCTTCACCCAATACATCTTTACCACCTACAGCATCGAACCCGATTACCCCTGGGCAAAATACCCCGACTACGCCGTCTTCCGCCACATCAACAACCGCAAATGGTTCGCCCTGCTGATGCACATCCCCGCCGCCTTCCTCGGCCAGCACGACGACGAAACACGAATGCTGGACGTGGTCAACCTTAAAGCCCCGCCCGACCTCATCGATGCATTGCGCAGCCAGCCCGGCATCTACCCCGCCTGGCACATGGACAAAATCCACTGGGTCAGCGCCGCTCTCGGCGAGGCAGACGACGACACCGTGCGCCGACTGGTGGAAGACAGCTACCGCCTCACTGCCAAATGACCAACCTCACCCCCGCCAGTTGCGACCTGTTCAACCTGCCCTGCTACCAGTTCGCGCAACTCAAAAAATACGCCCCCGAAACCATCCCGCAAATCAAGGTGGACTACAAAGCTGCCTGGGAAACCTGGCGCGCCATCATCCAGCGCGTTGCCGCCCTGCTCGGCGAACCCTTCGCCGCGCCGCACATCGAGCGCTGGTGCAACGGCTGGCAAGTGCGCGCCCACTTCTTCGCCTACTTCAAATACCACGACTGGCAGGACAGCGCCGCCATCCTCTCTGTGCTGCTCAACCGCCGCCGCCTCACCGTCAGCCTTGACTGGCACTGCTACAAAGCGGGCATCTCCACCACCACCATCGACCACTACAACCGCTGGCCGGACGCGCTTGACCGCAAAACCTACGCCGACTACGACCTCTGGCACGGCAGCGACGACGAATACGCCGACTACCCGCGCGTCGCCGATTGCGGCGAACTGCCACTCCGCGACGCCACCGACTACTACAGCATCGGCAAACATATAGAACGCGACCAGCTTGGCCGCATCGACAGCGCCGCCTGGATTGCCGATACCCTCCGCACCCTGCAGCCCCTTTACGAAGCCTGCCACCCCTGATAAAGAAAACCTGCCCGCCAGTCAGGAGCCGATTACAATTCACCCCGCCCTGCTTGCGGACGCGCACAAGTTGGCTCCCTCCCCCGTGGGGGAGGGCTGGGGTGGGGGCAGCAAACCAATCGCGTAGCGACAAACATCGCTGGCGAAGAAACCCGCCAGCGGCAGGAAAAGAAGCCCACCCTGCCCCAAACGACAAACCCAAACCCTAAAAAGGAAACCCCCATGCACGACACCCTCCTCGCCCTCTCCCCGCTCGATGGCCGCTACGCCAACAGCGTCGCCGCGCTGCGCCCCGTCTTCTCCGAATACGGCCTGATGAAAGCGCGCGTCCGCGTCGAACTCGAATGGCTGAAAGCCCTCGCCGCCGCCCCGGAAATCGGCGAAGTCGCCCCCTTCAGCGCCGCGACCCTTGCCGAAATTGACAGCGTCATCGCCGGATTCACGCCCGAAGACGCCGCCGCCGTCAAAGCCATAGAAGCGACCACCAACCACGACGTCAAAGCCATCGAATACTGGCTCAAAGAACGCTTCGCCGGCGTACCCGAAGTCGCCGCCGCCAGCGAGTTTATCCACTTCGCCTGCACCAGCGAAGACATCAACAACCTCGCCCACGCCCTCACCCTCAAAACCGCGCGCGACACTATCCTCCTGCCGCACATTGACACCATCAGCGCCAAACTGCGGACAATGGCGCACGAACACGCGGCGCTGCCGATGATGAGCCGCACCCACGGCCAACCGGCGACGCCGACCACCCTCGGCAAAGAAATCGCCAACGTTCACTACCGCCTGCAACGCCAGCGCGAGCAGCTCGCCGCCCAACCGCTGCTTGGCAAAATCAACGGCGCCGTCGGCAACTACAACGCCCACCTCGCCGCCTACCCGGACTACGACTGGGAAAACCACTGCCGCCGCTTCGTCGAAGACGCGCTCGGCCTCACCTGGAACCCCTACACCATCCAGATTGAGCCGCACGACTACATGGCGGAACTCTTCCACACCCTTGCCCGCCTTAACACCATCCTCATCGACCACAACCGCGACATCTGGGGCTACATCTCGCTCGGCTACTACAAACAAAAAATCAAGGCGGGCGAAATTGGCTCCTCCACCATGCCGCACAAAGTGAACCCGATTGACTTTGAAAACTCCGAAGGCAACCTCGGCATGGCGAACGCCATCCTCACCTTCCTCGCCGAAAAACTGCCGGTGTCGCGCTGGCAACGCGACCTCACCGACAGCACCGTGCTGCGCAACATGGGCGTCGCCATCGGCTACACCGTGCTTGGCATGAGCGCGCACCAGCGTGGCCTCGACAAACTCGAAGCGAACCCCGCCGCGCTTGCCGCCGATTTGGACGCCACCTGGGAGCTGCTCGCCGAACCCATCCAGACCGTGATGCGCCGCTACGGTATCGCCAACCCCTACGAAAAACTGAAAGAACTGACGCGCGGCAAACCGCACCTGGACGCCGCCACCATCCGCGCCTTCATCGACACGCTGGACATCCCGGAAGACGCCAAAGCGCGCCTGCTCGCCCTCACCCCCGCGAGCTACACCGGCAAGGCGGAGGCGCTGGCACGGCGGATATAAAGGTGGATTGACTGTTCTCCTCAAGGAAAGCGGACAAAAATCCGCAATAAGAGCCTGTTTAGAGTCTGGGAAAACCTGTTTTCTTGTGCGAACGGGAGCAGGTAAAACCGCCGATATACTCCCTCTCCCTGTGGGACAAGCATTGCTCGCGTAGCGAGAGAGGGCTGGGGTGA
>NZ_CALJAH010000162.1 GCF_938028185.1 uncultured Cardiobacterium sp.
TCCCCAACCCTCCCCCGCTGCGGGCTTCGCCCTGCAGGGGAGGGGGATTTTTCAATTGTAACCACGCCCTGCGACGGCCAAGGCCGTTTACATACACCTTCCCCGCTACCCTGTATGTAAACCGCTTCCCCCGCCGTCCTCTATAATGCGCGCTTTTTCACCCGCGAGGATTCATGCAGATTCACCGTTGGCAGCGGCAGTTGGCGCTGCCGCAGCCCGTCGCGCTTACCATCGGCAATTTTGACGGCGTGCACCGTGGCCATCAGGCCATTTTGCAGACGCTGTTGGCGCAAGCGGCACGCGACAATCTCGCGCCGGTGCTGCTCAGTTTTTTCCCGCATCCGAAGGCGCTGGTGGCGGGCGAGCCGCCGTCGTTGCTCACGCCCCTGCGTGACCGCGCCCATTGGCTCGCCGAAGCGGGCTTGCCGCACTGGCTGTTGCTCTCGTTCACCCATGCGCTGATGCGCAAGGCGCCGGAGGATTTTGTCCGCGATTATTTGCTGCCGCTGCGGCTGCGTTTTTTGCTGGTCGGCGATGATTTCCGCTTTGGTTATCGCGGGCAGGGCGATTTTGCGCTGTTGCAGCGTTTGGCCGATACATACGGTTTCCGCGTGCAGGCGCTGGAAACGGTTCGCGCCAATGGCGGACGCATTTCCAGTTCGCGCATCCGTGCGGCGCTTGCCGCGCATGATTTGGATACGGCGCGCGAGCTGCTCGGCCACAACCTCACCTTTACCGGCAAGGTGCGCCACGGCGACGGGCGCGGCCGGGTGTTGCAGACGCCGACGGCCAACCTGCACCTGCCTGCGGCGTGGTGTTTACCGGATGGGGTCTATGTGGTACAAGTAGCCGTCCCGCAGCCGGGCGCCTGGCATTGGGGTGTTGCCAATGTCGGCACCACGCCCACGTTTGGCGGGATTCGCCGCAAGCTGGAAGTGCATGTTTTTGACCAGAACGCCGCGCTTTACGGGCAGACGCTGCGCGTTCACATCCGCCATTATTTGCGCGACGTGCGCCGTTTTGCCGACGCCGCCGCGTTGCAGGCGCAAATCCGCGACGATATCGCCCGCGCCCATGCTTTTATCAATCAGGAAACCTCTCATGGCAGACTATAAAGATACGTTGAACCTCCCCGAAACCGCCTTCCCGATGCGCGGCAATCTGCCGCAGCGCGAGCCGGAGATGCTCGCCTTCTGGGAAAAGGCCGATATTTACGGCAAGCAGCGCGCCGCCTTCGCCGATGCGCCGAAATTCATCCTGCACGACGGCCCGCCCTATGCCAACGGCGCCATTCACGTCGGCCATGCGCTCAACAAAATCCTGAAAGATATCATCACCAAATCCCGCCATTTGCTCGGTTTCAACAGCCCCTACATTCCCGGCTGGGACTGCCACGGCCTGCCGATTGAGCAGAAGGTCGAGCAGCAAATCGGCAAACCGGGCGCCAAAGTCAGCACCACCGAATTCCGCGCCGCCTGCCGCGCCTATGCGGCGAGCCAGGTCGAGCTGCAAAAAGCCGATTTCATCCGCCTTGGCGTCTTCGGCGACTGGGCGCATCCCTACCTCACCATGCAGCCGCAGACGGAAGCGGGCATCGTCCGCGCCCTGCGCGAGATTGTCGCTAATGGCCATGTGGTGCGCGGTTTCAAGCCGGTGAACTGGTGCTTGGACTGCCGCTCCTCGCTCGCCGAAGCCGAAGTCGAATACGAAGACAAAACCTCCGAATCCATCGACGTCCGCTTTGCCGTGCGCGACCCGGCGGAGCTGGCGCGGCGGATGGGCAGCGACGTTGTCCCGCCTGCGGTGGACGTCATCATCTGGACGACGACGCCGTGGACATTGCCCGCCAACCTCGCCGTCAGCGTCCACCCCGACTACGACTACGCCCTCATCGAAGGCGAGGGGCGCTGGTTCGTCATTGCGCAAGAGATGATTGACAGCGTGCGCGAACGCTGGAGCATCAGCGCGCCGTGGACCGTACACGCCACCGCCAAAGGCGCAGCGCTTGACCGCCTGCCGCTCGCCCACCCCTTCATCGACCGCGATTCGCTCCTCATCAACGGCGACCACGTAACGCTGGATGCCGGTACCGGCTGCGTCCACACCGCGCCCGCGCACGGCGTCGAAGACTTTGAAATCTGCCGCCATTACGGCATCGAAGTCAGCGTCAATCCCGTCCTGCCCGACGGCAGCTTCAGCAGCGACACCCCCTACTTCGCCGGTGAAAACGTCTTCAAGGCCAACCCGAAAATCGTCGTGCAGCTCCTGCGCGACCAAGACCGCCTCGTCCACTTTGAAACCATCCGCCACAGCTACCCGCACTGCTGGCGGCACCACAGCCCGACCATCTACCGCGCCACCGCGCAATGGTTCATCAGCATGGACAAAAACGGCCTGCGCCAAACTGCGCTGGATGGTCTGCAAAACGTCCGCTTCACCCCCGAATGGGGACGCAGCCGCCTCACCAACATGATTGCCGACCGCCCCGACTGGGGCATCACCCGCCAGCGCTACTGGGGCGTGCCGCTCTGCTTCGTCCAGCACAAAGAAACGGGCGAATTGCACCCGGACATCCTCAACATCATGGAAAAAGCCGCCGCCGTCATCGCAAAAGACGGCATCGAAGCGTGGTTCACCCTGGCGCTGGAAGACCTCATCCCCGCCGCCGACCTCGCCGACTACGAAAAACTCAACGACGTCCTCGACGTCTGGTTCGACTCCGGCACCACCCACTACGCCGTGCTGCGCCAGCGCCCGGACATCGGCTACCCCGCCGACCTCTACCTCGAAGGCTCGGATCAGCATCGTGGCTGGTTCCATTCCTCGCTGCTCACCGGCTGCGCCATCGACGGCAAACCGCCGTATCGTGGCCTCCTGACGCACGGCTTCACCGTGGACGAAAGCGGGCGGAAAATGAGCAAATCGCTCGGCAACGTGGTTGAACCGCAAAAAGTCATCAACACCCTCGGCGCGGACATCCTTCGCCTCTGGGTATCGTCTGCCGACTACAGCGCCGAAGTCAGCCTCTCCGACAACATCCTGAAACAGCGCGCCGACGCCTACCGCCGCATCCGCAACACCTGCCGTTTCCTCTTGGCCAACCTGCATGACTTCGACCCGGCCAAACACGCGGTGCCAACCACAGACCTGCTCGCACTTGACCGCTACGCCATCGCCCGCGCTGACGCGCTACAAAAAGCGATTATTGCCTCCTACGAAAACTACGAATTCCACCTCATCTACCAGCAACTCTTCAACTTCTGCGCGGTCGAAATGGGCGGCTTCTACCTCGACATCATCAAAGACCGCCAATACACCATCGCCACCGACAACCGCGCGCGTCGTTCGGCACAAACCGCCATCTGGCACATCCTCGAAGCAATGGTGCGCTGGCTCGCCCCCATCTTGAGCTTCACCGCCGAAGAAATCTGGCAACACATGCCGGGCGCGCGCGCAGAATCCGTCTTCCTCGCCCGCTTCTACGATGGCCTCACCGGTTACGACAGCGCCTTTGATGCCGCCTACTGGGCGGATCTCATCCGCGTGCGCGAAGACGTAAACGTCGCGCTAGAAAACGCGCGCAAAGACGGCCTCATCGGCGGCTCGCTCGAAGCCGCGCTGCACA
>NZ_CALJAH010000163.1 GCF_938028185.1 uncultured Cardiobacterium sp.
TTTCTATATCAACTACGGATTTGTTTGAGGCAGCATACATTTTAGGACACCACCCTCTGGCTTGAACTGGGGCAGCTCTCCGAACTCGGCCTGCTGCCGCACTGGCAGGATGTATTGTTGCCGCAGTTGCGCGCAGAAAACTTCATCCGCCCGCTCACCACAATGGGCATAGAGGCGGTGCTGCTCGACCTCTCCCGCCAGGGGGAATACGAGCGTCTGCTCTGCCGCCTCATCCGCGAAGGTCAGCTGGGCGTCGCGCCGCAAAATGCCACGTCTGGCAGCGACAACCTCACCACCAAGCGGGAGGCCGCATGAAAGTGAACGGTCTTTCCCTCTTTTGCTCATCCATCAGCATTGAACTGCTGGCCGAACTGTTGAGTGACGTCTTTAGCGCCCGCGTGCTGATTGCCCTGATCCTTGTCAGCCTGCTCATCCGCTGGCGGCGTGGCCGCAAACCGTGGTACCGCTCCCGTTGGGACGATGACGACTGGCTCTGAGCACACCGCACAAACACATCTTGCATCTTCCACACACCATGCCCCGGACGGCTCACGCCGCCGGGGTAACTTTTTAAGGATTCCCCATGAAAAACTCTCTGCAAACCCTCTCCGCCTGGATGATTTACTTCGACACCCGGCACGAACAGGCAGCGACCATCGCCGCCCGGCTCTCCGCCCATATCTTCCCCGCAGACGCACCACGCGACCCGCTGGCGGCAGTGCGGCAATACCTGGAAGCCCACGGCTATCCGCCCCAATGGGCGCTATCGGTGCGTAGCGCTACCGACTTCATCGGCGAACGCAACCGGCGGGCGGAAATACCGCCGCGCGAATACCGCGCTCTGGTCTATCTCGCCCACGGCGACGACGGCCGGCTTGACGGCGCACGTTGGCTGGCCTTCTGCGAGCGTGAGGACTTCCACTATCACGTCCCGCGCGCAGCCGCACGCCGCGTCTTCAGCATGGTGTTGCACGATGCGGAAGACATCGACTTCGCCCTGCTGAATGATCTCTGCCTCAACTACGGCTGCGTGGACAGCGATTTTCTCGTCATCCGCGACGATCCGGGATTGCCGGGCATCGGCGACCTGCACTACCTGCTGCGCCACCTTGACCTGAACCCGGACAACTACGAAGACGTCGTTTACGCGCTCGAAGATGCCGACACGAAATGGCTCTATACCCGCCACCGCGACAGCATCCACCGCTGGGTGGATTTGAACGCCATCGACATCCTTGAACAGGCGGACTACCGTCTTGACGAGCTGCTCGACGCGCCGCAGCTGACGCGGCAACGGCTGGTGTATCACTGGGCCTGCGACCTGATGCAACGCCATTTTGCTGACCGGGGGTATATCCGCCCCTATACCGCCGCACCGCCATTGTTTGCAGTCAATGCCGACGGCGATGACAACGAAGAAAACTGACCTCAGAGACCCGGCTCAAGCCGGGTTTTTGCTGCGTGCAAATGATTGACGGCAAAGGGGGAAACGACTATATTGCCCGTGAAAGTTGGCGAACTATACACGCAACCCAAATGCCGGACAGTGCGGAATATTCCGCCGCCATCTGAAAATCTGGCTGGTCGCAAGACCGGATGGCGTCTTTTCAAACTGCTGCACTCGGTGCAGCATCTTTCTAAAACCCGCAGGGGAAATGTTTTCCCTGCGGGGGATGTCATTTCTCCTGCATTTTTGTCAGGAGGTATCTATGACAAACTTAAGTGAAATCGCTCAAAAAATTGAGCGGATCCCCGCCGCTCACCGTGAGGCCATTGTTGGCCTCATGGATCTCATGATAGAGGCGCACCGCGAAGAGGTGCGCCTCCAGTTGGAGACCCAACAGGAGGCCTTCGACGCGAAGTTGAAAGCCGCCAAGGAAATTGCTGACGCAATGTCAGCGATTTCATCATTGCGGTTCGCCGCAATCTGCTGGGTTATCGGAACGATGGTAGCATTAGCCGCCGCCGCGTTGCGATTCTTCTAACCCAGCGCCCTCCCCCGGCAGGAACAATAGCTCCTTGCCGGGACTGTTTTCCTTACTTTCCCTTAATAGCAGGAGAATCCCATGTCAAAATCTGTTCAGCCGCTTGCTAGCGAAAATAATCAG
>NZ_CALJAH010000164.1 GCF_938028185.1 uncultured Cardiobacterium sp.
AGCCAGGACGACCTGCAACAAGCCCTCGCCCGCCTGCCCGCTGCAACACGCGACGCCCTGCAAACCGCCGCCGCGCGCGTTGAGGACTACCACCGCCGGCAAAAACAGGAAAGCTGGCACTACCGCGACGCAGACGGCACCCTGCTCGGGCAGAAAATCACCCCGCTTGACCGCGTCGGCATCTACGTCCCCGGCGGCAAGGCGGCCTACCCCAGCTCCGTCATCATGAACGCCATGCCCGCACACGTCGCTGGCGTGGCAGAAATCATCATGGTCGTGCCGACCCCGCGCGGCGAGCGCAACGACATCGTCCTCGCCGCCGCCATCGCAGGCGTCAACAAAATATTCACCATCGGCGGCGCACAGGCCATTGCCGCCCTCGCCTACGGCACCGAAAGCGTGCCCGCTGTCGATAAAATCACCGGCCCCGGCAACGCCTACGTCGCCGCCGCCAAACGCCGCGTCTTTGGCGTGGTCGGCATCGACATGGTGGCAGGCCCCTCGGAAATCCTCGTCATCGCCGACGGCAGCACGCCCGCCGACTGGGTGGCGATGGATCTCTTCAGCCAGGCCGAACACGACGAAATCGCCCAGGCCATCCTCATCAGCCCCTCACAGCGCTACCTTGACGACGTCGAAGCCGCGATGCAGCGCCTGATAAACGATATGCCACGCCGCGCCATCATCGAAGCCGCGCTCACCAACCGTGGCGCGATGATACTGGCGCAAGACCTGGACGACGCCTGCGCCATCGCCAACCAAATTGCGCCCGAACACCTCGAACTGTCCGTTGCCGAACCCGAAGCCTGGGCGGGAAAAATCCGCCACGCGGGTGCCATCTTCATGGGCGGCTATACCAGCGAAAGCCTCGGCGACTACTGCGCCGGGCCGAACCACGTCCTGCCGACCAGCCGCAGCGCCCGCTACGCCTCGCCACTGGGCACCTACGACTTCCAGAAACGCAGCAGCCTGATACAAGTCTCGGCGGCAGGCGCGCAGAAACTGGGTAAAACCGCAAGCATCCTCGCGCGTGGCGAAGGCCTCACTGCCCACGCCCGCGCGGCAGAAATGCGGCTGAAAGACTAAAAACCTGTTCAAAATCCCGCACGCATGGTGCAAGCACGCTTTTGATGAAACGCAGCGTGGCGTATTTGAGGACAAGGCGACGAAAAACCTGTTCGCCTGCGAGCACGTCGTCAACAATATGCGCCACACCAAGACGGTCGGCGTGATTAGCGAGGATGAAGTGAGCGGGCTGACGCTGATTGCCGAGCCGGTCGGCGTCGTCTGCGGCATTACCCCGACCACCAACCCGACTTCAACCACCATTTTCAAATCGCTGATTGCGCTGAAGACGCGCAACCCGATTGTCTTCGCCTTCCACCCCTCGGCGCAGGAAAGCTCGAAGCACGCGGCGCAGGTGGTCTATGACGCCGCCGTCGCCGCGGGTGCGCCGAAGCACTGCATCCAGTGGATTGAAAAGCCGTCGATGGAAGCGACGCAGGCGCTGATGAATCACGACGGCGTCGCCACCATTCTCGCCACCGGCGGCAACGCGATGGTGCGCGCCGCCTATTCCTGCGGCAAACCGGCGCTTGGCGTCGGTGCGGGCAACGTCCCCGCCTATGTGGAGAAATCCGCCGACATTCGCCAGGCGGCGCACGATATTGTGATGAGCAAATCGTTTGATAACGGCATGGTCTGCGCTTCGGAGCAGGCCGTCATTATCGACAAGGAAATTTATGATGCCTTCGTCAATGAATTCAAATCCTACAAAGTCTATTTCGTCAATGAAAAAGAAAAGGCGCAACTGGAAGAATTTTGCTTCGGCGTGAAAGCCGACAGCAAAAATTGCGCGCTTGGCAAACTCAATGCCGATATTGTTGGCCGCCCGGCAGTCTGGATTGCCGCACAGGCGGGATTTACCGTGCCGCCCGATACCAATATCCTTGCCGCCGAAGTAAAAGAAGTAGGCGAAAAAGAACCACTCACCCGCGAAAAACTTTCCCCGGTCATCGCGGTATTAAAAGCGGAAAACCACGCCGACGGGATTAAAAAAGCGCGGCAAATGGTGGAATTTAACGGCCTCGGCCACTCCGCCGCCATTCACAGCAAAAATGCGGAATTGGTCAAACAATTCGGCACGGCGGTGAAAGCCATCCGCGTTATCTGGAATTCGCCCTCCACCTTTGGCGACATCGGCGACGTCTATAACGCCTTCCTGCCCTCGCTCACCCTCGGCTGCGGCTCCTACGGACACAATTCCGTCGGCGATAACGTCAGCGCCATCAACCTGCTTAACATCAAAAAAAATTGGCCGCCGGAGAAACAATATGCAGTGGTTCAAAGTACCGCCCAAAATCTATTTCGAACGCGATGCGGTGCAATACCTGCAAAAAATGAAAAACATCAACAAGGCGATGATTGTCACCGATGAGGCAATGGTCAAATTCGGCTTCCTCCAGCGCGTCATCGAACAATTGCACCTGCGCCGCAACGAAGTCGTCTATACCGTCTTTGCCGACGTCGAACCCGACCCGGATATCACCACCGTGCGCCGTGGTGCCGAAATCATGAAAAGTTTCGCGCCGGACACCATTATTGCTTTAGGCGGCGGCTCGGTAATGGATGCGGCAAAAGTCATGTGGATGTTTTACGAACAGCCGCAAATTGATTTCCGCGACCTCGTGCAGAAATTCATGGACATCCGCAAACGCGCCTTCAAATTCCCTGAGCTGGGCGAAAAAG
>NZ_CALJAH010000165.1 GCF_938028185.1 uncultured Cardiobacterium sp.
GTCGCTCCCCACGCGGGAGCGCGAATTGAAACAGAGCGCGTGATGTACGCCCAGCCGCAAGACATCATCGACCGCTTCGGGGCGCGCGAGGTGCGGCAGGTGCTGGAAAGCGACCCCGACCCGCAGAACGCCCGTCTCTTGGCGGCGTGCACGGATGCGGCTGCGCTGGCCGACACCTACATCGCCCGCGCCCATCCATTGCCCCTGCCGTCTGTGCCGGTGGCGCTGGTGTCGGTTACGGCCGACATCGCCCGCTACCGCCTGCACGACGACCAAATCAAAGAGGGCGGCGACACCGGGAAAACCACCATCCGCCTGCGCTATGAGGACGCCTTGCAATGGCTGGCCGACGTGGCGGCTGGCAAGGTGCAGCTATTCCCCGGCGACAACGACCAACGCAAACCGGACAGCCCGTTGCCGCTCACGGGCAATCACCGCATCGCTGTAGTGTCCAGCCCGGTCGTCTTTGACCAGGCGACGCTGGACAAGATGGACATGGTGCGCAAGAGGTAGCCATGCAGTTTGTCGTCTTCACCGTGGGAATGGATACCGCACTTCGCAAACTCAAGCAACTGGCGGAGCGGGGCGAGGACATCACGCCCGTACTGGATGAGTTGGGCGAGGATGAGGTTACGCGCGTCATGCTGCGCTTTGAAAACAGCGAGGCGCCGGACGGCAGCATCTGGGAAGACCTGAAAGTCCGCGCGGGCAAACCGCTGATGGATACCGGCCGCCTCTATCAGTCGGTCGTGGCGCACGTTGCCAACGACAGTCTGCAAGTTGGCACCAACGTCAGTTACGCGCCCTATCACCAGTTCGGCACAGAGCGTATCCCGGCGCGTCCATTTTTGGGCGTCTCGGATGACCTGCTTGCCAGCCTACAGGAGATAACCCTTGCCTACTTCAATATTTGACGTCAATGCCGCCTACGCGCCCATTGCTGAGCGGCTGAAAACGGTGGATGGGGTGCGCGCTGTCTGCGGTGCCAACGACCTCGCCCAAGTGATTAACGGCAAGACCACGGGGACGGACGGCTACGTCTATCTCATCTTTGACGGCATCGCGCCCAGGGGCGAGGCAGGCAATGGGCGGCACCAACAAATCACCGTTACCTACAGCGTCATCGTCGCCTCGCAGAACTACCAGCGCGACGGCATGCCCGAAGGTGTCGGCGAGCTGATTGGCGGCGTGATGCAAGCAATGGCGGGTTTTGCGCCGCTGGATGACGACCCGCGCTCACGGCAGACCCTGCACATGGTGCCAGGTGAGCGGGCGGTGTACGCCTACGGCTTGAGCCTCTACCCGCTTAAATACCAACTCTATCTAAATTTTCAATCTAAGGAGTAAATTATGGCAACGAAACTGCAACACGACGGCTTCATCGGCGAGGGGACGCTCTACATCCGCCGCCTTGACCGTACCGACCTCGGCATGGTTCAGGTGGGCAACGCCACCGAGTTGTCGGTGTCGATGGAATCAGAGGTTAAAGAGCGCATTTCAAAGATGCGCGGAAACTACGGCGCGGTTTTGAACACCGTCATTTTGCCGAAAGCAGGCGAGCTGAAAATTACGCTCGACGATTTCAACCAGGAAAACATGGCGATGGTTTTCCAGGGTGCGCTGAAACGCGAGCAAATGACCTCGCAAACGGTGTCTGACGAGCTGGTCGATGTCGATTTAGACCGCTTTTTGCAACTCAAACACGGCTATCTCACCGAAACCGACACCACCGTCAAAAAATCGGACGACACGCCGATTGCCGCCGAACACTACGAGGTGCATCACCGCCTCGGCATGATTAAGCTCAAGGACACGGCAGGTGTGGCTAAAGGCGACAAAATCAAGGTCAGTTACAAGACCGCAGACTGGGAAGCCTGGACCATCCAGGCGAACACCGACAGCCAAATCAAATGCGAGCTGGTATTGGATGGGCGCAACCGCGTCAATGGTGCGGACGTCAAACTGCACATCCCGAAGGCAACCTTGTCAGCGAGTGGCGCGTTCAACTTCTTCTCTGACGACTTCAACACCATTGAGTTGTCAGGACGCCCGGAAGTACCGGAAGGTCAGACTAGCCCATTCACGGTAACGATTAAGCCGAAATAATCCGCCGGTGATTTTTGTGTCGTCGCGGCATGATAATTGCTATTCTGTAAGCAATTTCATCACGAGGCTTTACCATGGTTGATTTCTTTGCATTGTGCGCTTTTAGTGGGCTGATTGCGCTCGTCTTTGGGCTGCGGTGGCCGAAAATCCTTCCGTTCCTGAGCGAGGAAAAATCGCGTTTCGATGTGTTCGCACGCTACGGTGGCTTCACCGTCGGCTGTTTTCTGATGGTGCTTATCCTTACCCATTTTGGGTTTGCGGACAGCGAGATGGCCAGCAAAGAAAGCTATCATGATGTTGTGCCAGCCAAACGGGAAGCCGCCCCGCCCACAGAGGAAGAATTGAAACATCTCGCTGATGAGCGGAAGAAGACCGAAGCGTTTGTCGAATGTCTCAATTTAGCCAAAAGCCAAGTTAAGTTTCCACTGTCCGTGGACGTCAGTACGCTAAGTGTTGTCAAGAGTCTTCGCGAGAATGGGCAAGTGTTTATCGCTATCCCATTCACCGCCGAAAACAGCTTCGGACAGCGCGTGAAAATGGAAGCGACGTGCCATGTTTGGAAAGGACATGAGACAAAAATCACTCTGCGACAATTATGAATCTATCACCCGGCATTGCCGGGTTTTTTAATGCCAAAATTTAGGAGTAACGAATGAAGATACGAGCAATTAAACCATTCACCCATTCCGACCGCTCATTTGCGGTTGGCGATGTTGTGGACGCATCCAATGCCGCTGGGAAATGGCTTATCGAGCAGGGGGTGGCCGTCGAGGTAGCGGTCGAAGCGAAAGAGGGCAAGCCGAAAGCATAAAAACAGGGATGGCATGGAACCTGCTTGCAGCGCCATGTCATCCCATCCCCGAAGGAAATCATGAAATACCTATCTCTCGTCATCGCCGCCCTATCTACCAGTGCAGCAGCATATGAGCTGGTTGGCAAAGCTATATATGTTACCGACGGCGACACCATAACGCTGTTAGACGATGCGCGTCAGCAGCACAAAATAAGACTGCATGGCATCGACGCGCCGGAACGCAAACAGCCGTATGGCGCGAAATCAACCGACCTGCTCGCGGGTATGGTCAAAGGGAAAGTAATCCGCGCTGATTGCACCGAACGAGATAAATACAATCGAAATGTTTGCGTGCTTTATGTTGGCGATATTGATGTCAATGCCGAAATGGTACGGCAGGGCGGCGCATGGGTTTATCGGCAGTATTACCCGGAAGATGGGGAATATTTGAAATTGGAAGCGGAAGCAAAAAATGAACAGCGTGGCCTTTGGAACACATCCGAGTATCAAAGTATCCCGCCGTGGGAATGGCGAAAGCAGCAAAAAGAAAAACGCAAGAAAGCGAAAGAAGCTGCAAAGAATTAAATAGCAGAATTTATTTAAGCCCCTATTT
>NZ_CALJAH010000166.1 GCF_938028185.1 uncultured Cardiobacterium sp.
AAAATCACGGTGCAGGCGACTTACGACGACAACGCCAAGCATCATGAATCACCCACCAGCAGCGAAACGCAGGCGGTCAGCGAAGACACCCCGCCCGCCCCGCCTGCACCGAACGCGCCCGGCATTACCTTCAGCGGCTCAAGCGAAGTGACCGAAGGCGGCAAGGCGACCTATACCGTCAGCCTGGATAACCGCGCGCTGCCGCAGGCAAATTCGGCGAGCGAGCTGTTGCACAACCTGCAAAACCACAACGGCATCCTCTTTGGCCAGCAACGCGGGCTGGATGTCTCGCACGACGGCAGCGCCAACAGCGAAGGCAACAAATCCGACGTCTTCGCCATGACCGGCCATTACCCCTCCATCATCGGACTGGCGATGATGGAAACGCCGATGGAGCGCGGCCTCTCCGCCGCAGAAAACGGCAAACGCATGGCGGATGCCATCAAAAAAATCGACAGCGTCGGCTCCATTGCCAGCATCTCCGCCCACTGGGATATGCCGGGGGGCGAGACTGACCGCACCAAAGTGGATCTGAAGCGATTGCTGCCCGGCGGCGACCAAAACGCGGAGCTGAACGGCTGGCTCGATACCGTCGCCGAAATGGCCAAACACGCGGTGCGTGACGACGGCACCAAAATACCGTTCATCTTCCGCCCGCTGCACGAAGGCAACGGCGAATGGGCGTGGTGGTACTACGAACGCGGCGGCGCCGAGACCTACAAGGAGCTGTTCCGCTACATCGTCAACTACCTCAAAGAACACGGCGCGGACGGACAAATGCTCACCGCCTTTGCCCCCAACGGCAACTTCAACGGCGACGAAAGCCGCTACAACCTGCTCTATCCGGGCGACGACGTGGTGGACATCCTCGGCTACGACGCCTACGACACCAACAAGGCACTGCCCGCCAAAGACAAATGGGTCAAAGAAACCGTAGAAGACATGGCGATGCTCTCGCGCATGGCAGCGGCGCGCGGCAAAGTGGCGGCGCTGGCCGAATTTGGCCTCTCCGGCGACAAAATGATCCAGCCGGACGGCAACACCGACCTCACCTTCTACACCGACCTGCTCAAAGCCATCAAGGCCGACCCGGACGCCGCCAAAATCGCCTACATGATGACCTGGGCGAACTGGGGCGGCAATCCGGGCGCGGACTACTCCGCCTTCACCCCGTGGCCGGGACACGAAATGGAAGCGGACTTCCAGGAATTTGCGCGACAAATGACGATGACGCGCAACGCCGACCGCGACATCACCGTCGATGTCACCATCCAGCACGGCACCACCGACGACGGCGACATCCAGACCACCACCCGCACCGTCACCATCCCCAAAGGCCAAAACAGCGCCACCTTCACCGTGGACGCGGTGGCTGATGGCAAAGCGGAAGGCGACGAGCACTACACCGTCAAAATCAGCAATGCCCAGGGCGGGCAAATTGAGGCGGGC
>NZ_CALJAH010000167.1 GCF_938028185.1 uncultured Cardiobacterium sp.
AGGGTGCCCGGTCAGGCGGCGCAACGCCGTACAGGGCTTTGTGAGGATTGCTATATTTCTTTCAAAATCCCGTCGTCGGGCATTGCCGCGGAACAAAGTTGTGAAATTGTGAAAACCGGTTATAAAATGCGATGAACTGCACAGAGAAACTGTGATTTCTTGTGGAAAAATGTTTCCTGGCAGCCATTCATAAAATCAAACGGGAGCAAACGATGAAAATTCTGGCGGTATGCGGTTTTGGCATGGGCAGCTCGATGGTGCTGCGTTTTACGATTGAAAAGGCGGTCGCCGCGCTTGGCATGGATGCCGAGGTGGAGCACACCGATTTGGCATCGGTGGTGGGAATGCCGGCGGATGTGATTTTGACCAGCCCTGAGCTGGTCAATCAGCTCAAAGGCTCCGTGCAGGCGCAGGTTTTGCCCGTCCGCAATTACACCGACAAAAATGAAGTGCAGGCACTGCTTGCCAGCGTGTTGGGAGGTGCGGCATGAGCGCGTTTTTCGGCAGCCTCGGCAGCTTCATTCTTGACAACATCCTGCGCAACGCCGCCGTCTTGCTCGGCCTGATTGCGATGCTGGGCCTGCTTCTGCAACGCAAGGGCGTTGCAGACGTGGTCAAGGGTTCGCTGATGGCGGCGTTTGGCATGGTGATTCTCACCGAGGGCGTCTCCGTGCTGATTGGCACGATTGCGCCGATTAACGCCGCCGTGCAAAGCAGCATGGGGCTTGCGGGCGACGCGGCAGCAACGCCACCTGACGCCGCCTTTACTGCCGAATATGGCGGCATCGTCGGCTTGAGTATGTTTTTCGGCCTGCTGCTGCACCTGCTCATCGCCCGCTTTACCCCGGTTAAAACGGTGTTTCTCACCGGGCATATGCTGTGGTGGTTCCCGTTTGTCATCGTCGCGGGCGGAGTAGAAGCCGGACTTGGCGGCACGCGGCTGATTGCGCTTGCTGCGGTGTTGTCCGCGCTGTACTGGTCGCTGATGCCGTGGCTGATGCGCCGCTTTGTCTGGGATGCGACGGGTGATGAAAGTTTCCTTATCGGCCACCCGACCGGGATTCTCTCGCTATTCTCCGGCTATGTGGCAAAAGTATTCGGCAACAAGGCGCGTTCTACCGAAGATTTGCAATTGCCACCGAACCTTTCCTTTTTCCGCGAGATTGCCATTTGTGGCGCGCTGGTGATGCTGCTGATATATCTCGTCGCCGGATTGTTTTTACCCGCGCTCGTGCCAGAAGGAAAAACCCTCTTTTTTGTCGCCATTGATGCCGGATTGAAATTTGCCGCCGGACTTTTGGTCATGCTCTACGGGGTACGGATGTTAATCAGCCAGATTATTCCGGCATTCAAGGGCGTGGCAGAAAAAATCGTTCCCGGTGCGAAGCCCGCATTTGACGTCCCCATTCTGTTTGGCTACCGCCCCAATGCCGTCATCATTGGCTTTGTCGTTGCCATGCTGACTTCCACCGTATTGGTGCTAATCGTCAATTACTTTAACGTCTTCGGCGTATTGCTGTTGCCGCTGGTCATTACCAGTTTCTTTGAATGCGGCGGTGCGGCCGTTATTGGCGAAGGCCAGGGCGGATTGCGTGGTGCGGTTGCGGGTAGCGTGGCGGCAGCGGTGCTGATGATTGTGCTGGTGGGCATTTCCGCCGCGCTGTACAGCCATAGCATTCAAAACTGGATATTGATATTCGGCGGCAATGATTTGTCATTAACCGGCATTATCGCCTATTACCTCGGCCTGATATTTGGAGGCTGAATGTACGCCTACCCAAAAGCCATCCTTGCCATGCTGGAAGAAACCTTCACGGCAGAAGGCGAATCTATTGAAAAAACCGTAGCGGCATTATGCGCCGCCATTACCGAAAAACGCGCCATTTATATTTTTGGCGCGAGCCATGCGGGCATTCTTGCCGAAGAAATGTATTACCGCGCGGGCGGGCTGATGCTGATTAACCCCATCTTTGGCAGCGAGATTATGCTCAACCGCGCGCCCGTTACCGTAACCAGCCGCATGGAGCAACTGGAAGGCTATGGCACGGTATTGGCGGAAGGTGTCGATTTTCATGCGGGCGACGTGCTGATTGTCCATTCCGTATCCGGACGCAATGCGGTGGCCATAGATTTGGTACTGGCCGCGCGTGCCAAAGGCGTACAAATTATCGCGCTGACCAACCTGCGCTATTCGCAAAGCGTGACCAGCCGCCATTCCAGCGGCAAGCGCCTGTTTGAACTCGCCGATATTGTGCTGGACAATCACGGCGTCATCGGCGATGCAGTGTGCGAACTGCCCGGCGTGACGCAAAAAGTCGGACCGGCTTCAACCGTGGTCGGCGCGGCGCTGTTGAACACCATCGTGGTGGAAGTCTGCCAGCGTCTTGTCGCAGGAGGGATGCAGCATCCGCCGGTGTTTTATTCGGCAAATCTTGACGGCGGCGCGGCACGCAACCAGGCGCTGGCAGAGGAATACCGCGACGTCATCCGCTATCGGCTGTGAGCGCTGGTTTCTGTCGTAAAGCCTGCTGCATGGGCTTTATGTTGTTGGGCGTTTGAATGGCTGCGCCCTACCCTACCTCTATGACCCTGCTCTTTCCGCGCCGCATCACCCGCTTCCTCCTCTCGCTCATTTACGCCGCCTTCTTCGCCTGGGCGACGTGGATG
>NZ_CALJAH010000168.1 GCF_938028185.1 uncultured Cardiobacterium sp.
GCTGTCTGAAAATCCACACCGTCCACAAATGTTAGAACGGTATAAATTTCGTCCGCTTTCTGTTGAAACTTGTGCTTTTTATCCGTGTGTTGTCGCCCTATAATGTGCATACGTTGTGGGAATCTGTGGCTTTTCGCACAAAATCCACACTTCCCCAACCACGGCGTGTTCGCACTGCGGCGCGCAGAACATTCAGAATCAGGAGTAAAGCTATGAAATGGTTGAAATTCACCAAACTGGCCGCCGCCGTTGCCGCCGGTTCCCTCTTGGCCGTACACGCCAACGCCGCCGGGCGTCTGGTCGTCTATTGCAGCGCCACCAACGCCATGTGCGAAAACGCGGTACAGCAGTTCTCAAAAAAATACGACGTCAAGGCATCCTTCATCCGCAACGGCTCCGGCAGCACCTTCGCCAAGGTTGAAGCGGAAAAAAACAACCCGCAGGCAGACGTCTGGTACGGCGGCACCTTCGACCCGCAATCACAAGCCGGTGAGCTCGGCCTGCTTGAGCCCTATCAATCGCCCAACCTGCCGCAAATCACCGAACGCTTCCGCGATCCGGGCAAGGTCAAGGGCAACGCCACCTCCGCCATTTACATGGGCATCCTCGGCTTCGGCGTGAACACCGAACGCCTGCAAAAACTCGGCATCAAAGACGTGCCGAAATGCTGGAAAGACCTGACCAAGCCGGAATACAAGGGCGAAGTGCAAATTGCCGACCCGCAAAGCGCCGGCACCGCCTACACCGCGCTCGCCACCTTCGTCCAGCTTTGGGGCGAAGACGAAGCCTTCAACTATTTCAAACAGTTGCACCCGAACATCTCGCAATACACCAAGTCCGGCGTCACCCCGTCGCGCAACGCCGCGCGTGGCGAAACGGCGATTGGTATCGGCTTCCTCCACGATTACACCCTGGAAAAAAACAAGGGCGCACCGCTGGAATTAGTCGTGCCGTGTGAAGGCACCGGCTATGAGCTGGGCGGCGTCAGCATCCTCAAGGGCGCGCGCAACCTCGACAACGCCAAGCTGTTCGTCGATTGGGCGCTGTCCAAAGAAGGCCAGGAATCCGCGTGGCAACACGGCGAGTCGCTGCAAATCCTCACCAACACCACCGCCGAACAGGCGCCGAACACGCCCGACCCGGCACAGCTGAAACTGATTGACTACGACTTTGCCAAATACGGCTCCGCCGCCGAACGCAAACGTCTCATCGACAAATGGGTGGAAACGGTCAAACTCGCCAAATAAGGCGATAAATCCCCTCCCCCTGCGGGGGAGGGGATATTGTTGTAGGGTGGGTCTTGACCCACCGCCACGCATAAATCATTTTATGGTGGGGCAAGCCCCACCCTACGTTACATAAAAGGAAAAACCATGAAATCCGCTCACACCGCATTAACCCTCGCCGTATTGGCAGGACTCACATCTTTTACTGCACACGCCGCTGCCGAAGGCCGCCTCGTCGTCTATTGCAGCGCGCAAAATACCATGTGCGAACAGGAGACCCTCGCCTTTGAAAAAAAATACGGCATCAAGACCAGTTTTATCCGTGGCGGCACCGGCAGCATTCTCGCCAAAATTGATGCGGAAAAAGACAATCCGCAAGGCGATGTCTGGTATGGCGGCACGCTTGACCCGCATTCTCAAGCGGGCGAAATGGGTTTGCTCGAACCGTATAAATCGCCCAATTTGCAATTTATTCCTGATGCGCTGAAAGACCCCGCCAAGCGCAAAGGCAATTATTCTTCTGCGATTTATTTGGGCATTCTCGGCTTTGGCGTCAATACCGAGCGCCTGGCGAAATTGAACCTGCCCGTGCCGAAATGCTGGAAGGATTTGATTGACCCGAAGTACAAGAATGAAATTCAGGCGGCTGACCCGCAAAGTTCCGGCACCGCTTATACGCAGATTGCGACATTCATTCAATTATGGGGCGAAGACGAAGCCTTCAAATACCTGAAGGAACTGAACAAAAACGTCTCGCAATATACCAAGTCCGGCAATACCGCAACGCGCAATACCGCACGCGGCGAGGCATCCATCGGCATTGGCTTTTTGCATGAACATTCGCTGGAGCGGGAAAAAGGCGCGCCGGTTGAGATTATCGTACCCTGCGAAGGCACCGGTTATGAAATCGGCGGAGTGAGCGTAATTAAAGGCGCGCGCAATCCGGAAAATGCGAAATTGTTTGTCGATTGGGCGCTTTCCAAGGAAGCGCAGGAATTGTCGTGGAAGAAAGGGGAAACGCACCAAATCCTCACCAATAGCGAGGCGGAAATGTCGCCGTATTCGCTCGATTTCAAATCCGTTAATCTCATCAACTACGATTTTGACAAATACGGCGCGAGCGACTTGCGCAAGCGCATCATCAAGAAATGGGTGGATGAGGTCAAATTGGCGAAATAGCCATAATGTAGGGTGGGTCTTGACCCACCATTGCAATAAATTCTGATTTTATGGTGGGGCAATCCCCACCCTACAACGTATCCTGTTTTCAGCCGGTATTTTTTATGAAAGTTTTTTTGCGATGGACGAACCAGTCCGCTTTTTGGGTCGCGCTGGCACTGCTCTGCTATGCGCTGTTGCCCGCGTTTGCCCTGGATTACGGCATTTTTGAGGCGACAGCAGAGGAGCGCCTCGCGGCGATGGGCTGGTCTTCGCTCAATTTGAGCGCGCTGTGGTTCGCGCCGCTGTTGGCGTTTCCCGTTTTTCCTTTGCTCAAGCTGCCGCCGGCGACGCGCGCCAAGGGTGAGCTCGCGCTTGTCGCCGCCATTGCCCTCACCACGCTCGTCAGCGCCAAAATCGCGCACGTCTCGCTCGGCTACGCGACAATTGGCTTCGCGCTGGCGCTGGTTGCCATTGCCACGCTCTCGCTTGCCCGGCTCAAGGTGCTTCAGGGCGACAAGTTTATTATTGCCTCGCTGCTTATTATTATTCTGCTGATTGCGCTGTTTATTGTTTTCCCGACCGGCGCAATTTTTATTGCGATGTTTTATGAAGACGGCGCTTTTCATCCGCAACAGGTGTTGCGCATTCTCAGCCAGAGTTACATTTTGCGCGTCATTGGCAATTCGCTGATGCTTTCCGGTTTTGTCGGGCTGATGTCCAC
>NZ_CALJAH010000169.1 GCF_938028185.1 uncultured Cardiobacterium sp.
GCTTTCAGGTCAGCGGTGGAGGCACTGATGAATGACAGGCCGCTTTCGTTTGCCATCGTGCGCGCAATTTTAGTTTTGCCGGTGCCGGGCGGACCATAAAGGAGTATGCCGCGCGGAATGCTGATGCCTTTGGCGCGCAGGGCATCGGCATTGGCAAAAACGGCGCAGGCGGAATGCAGCACTTTTTTGTTGGCATCATTTAGCACCAGTTTGTCCCAGGTGGCATCTTTATCGACAGCACTGTTGTTGCCGGTACGTTTGTCGCGGGTGGCCGCCGCAAGGGATGCTTCATTGATGTCGTCGCCATTGCGCACCATTTGCCGGGCGAGATTGGCTATTTCCCGCCCGGAAAATCCTTGCAGATAATCGCCGCTATTTTCCGGCAATTCGCCCTGCCATGTGAGTGCGGCGAGTTCGGCGGCAAAAATGGATTGCCGCATGGCGGCATCGGGCAGGGGAATTTCGATTTGCTCGGCGAAGCGCGACAATACCGCTTCATCCATAATATCGCGGCGGTTGGTCGCGCCCAGCACCAATACGGTTTGCTGTTTGTCAAAACCATCCCATTCGGCAATGAATGCTTGCACGATGTCATCGGTAAAACTGTCGCTGCTCATGCTGCCGCGTTTGACGAAAATACTTTCGCATTCGTCAATAAACATGATGCAACGCGGATACCCTTTGGCTTTGTCCCACATTTCTTTGACTTTCTGTCCGCTTTCGCCGATATAGCGCCCTTTCAAATCGTGCAGGTTAATAGCAATAAAGCCGCAATCGAGGGTATCGGCGAGGGTGCGGGCGATAAGCGACTTGCCCGTTCCCGGTGCGCCGTAGAGGAGGATGCCCTGCGCCGCGCTGTTTTTGCCCGCAGCAAAGGCATTACCCAGTTGGCGGATGTTTTGTTTGAGGTTTTCCGGCAGATAGACTTTTTCCCAGCGGGCGGCAATTTCAGCTTCTTTTGCTTGGCGTGCCGCTTCTTCCTCGGCTTCACGTGCTTGCCGGGCGGCTTCCAGTTCGGCGGCGCGTCGTGCTTCTTGCCGTGCGGTAGCAGGTGAAGGTTGCGGCAAGTCGCGGTGGATATTGAAGGCATCTTCGGTGCGCCGCCGTTCGTCATAGGCCTCCGTTTCCCGACAGCATTCACGCCAGAGGTCTATTTTTTGGGCAAATTGCAGCGCGAGTTCTTTAATGTGCCGATTGGCGGGAGCGATTTCGCCTTTATATACATATGATGAACCGTCCCACACCATCATGGGCATTGGCCCTTCCTTGCGCATGACGATATAGCACAGTTCATCCCCTATTTTGTCACTGTCGTCGTTTACGCTTTGATTGATGGCAAAGATGATGTCGCCATACTGGGTGTTGTTAATATTGGCACTATTGTATGAACCGAAATACAACCCTTCCCGTTTATACAAGTTATAGGAGCAGATAAGTTTTATGGGGTATCTGTCGTCATTGCTTTCTCCCTGAATCAAGAGAAATCCAAAAAAATAATTGGCAAGAGCTTTTTCTTGTTTTGACAATTCCCCGACAAATTTGAATACAGCATAAATGCTGGCAATGATGCCGGGAATAACGGTTTGCGTGACCACGGAAAGGAAAATGGCGAGCAGGATAAAGATAATCCAAAATACAGATTTGTTTGGCGGGACTACTATCCCTAGCTTTTGTAAGGTAGCAGCATTCAGATATTGCCTACTGAGGGCATCGTTGGCAGCGCGGGAAAACTGGTTCAATTCCTGACGCATTTGATCAATGCGGTATTTCTGGCTTTGCAGATCACTCATCTATGACTCCTGTTTGGGGTTGAGGTCCGGGTTTATGGCGGTTTATGGCAATCCTCACAAAGCCCTGTACGGTATCGCGTCGTGTACAGAACGTTGTGAGTATCGCTATATGCGGTACGGTTTAATTATAGCGGGAGGCGGAAAGATCTTCCGTCCCCGTTTGGGATGCCAATGCAAAAAACCACCGCAAGCGGTGGTTTTTTGTTTGTGCGGCGTTATTCGTCGTCGCTCATTTGTACCGAGGAGTAGATGTTGTAGCCGCCATCAACGTAGGTGATTTCGCCGGTGATGCCGGAGGCGAGGTCGGAGCAGAGGAAGGCGGCGGTGTTGCCCACTTCTTCGATGGTGACGCAGCGTTTCAGCGGCGCGGTTTTTTCGAAACCTTTGAGCATTTTGCGGAAGTCCTTGATGCCGGAGGCGGCAAGGGTGCGGATGGGCCCCGCGCTGATGCCGTTGACGCGGATGCCGTCTTGTCCCAAGTCGGCGGCGAGGTAGCGGATGGCCGCTTCAAGGGATGCTTTGGCCAGCCCCATGGTGTTGTAGTTGGGGATGGCTTTGACCGCGCCGAGGTAGGTCAGCGCGAGGGCGGCGGCGTTGCGGCCTTTCATCAGGGGCGCGGCGCCACGCATCAGGGCGGCGAAGCTGTAGGCGCTGATGTCGTGCGCGAGGGCGAAGTTTTCGCGGGTGCAGCCGTCGAGGAAGCGGCCTTCGATGGCTTCGCGCGGGGCGAAGGCGATGGCGTGGATGAGGCCGTCCAGCCCGCCCCAGGCTTCTTGCAGGCTGGCGAAGACGGCGTCGATTTCGGCGTCGCTTGCCACGTCGCAGGGCAGGAAGATTTGGCTGCCAAATTCGGCACCCATTTTTTCGACGCGCGGTTTGAGTTTGTCGTTTTGGTAGGTGAAGGCGAGTTCGGCACCTTCGCGGTGCATGGCCTGGGCGATGCCGTAGGCGATGGAGAGGTTGCTGGCAAGGCCGGTGATGAGGATTTTTTTGCCGCTGAGGAAGCCCATGGTTTTGTCCTTGGTTTTGAGGTTTTTGAGAATCCCCCTCGCCCTGCAGGGTGGGGAAGGGGCGGGTAATCATTGGGGTTGCAGGTGGTTATGGCTTTGCCTGACCTCGTCTCTGTATTAAAAAAAGAGTCGCCATAATCAATGCAAGAACCAATGGCGTAAAAATGTAGCCTATCCATGTAAATGGGTCGCCAAAATAGAAGAATACGGCG
>NZ_CALJAH010000170.1 GCF_938028185.1 uncultured Cardiobacterium sp.
TGAGTTTGCGGGCTTGGGTGGTGAGTTTTTGGGTGTGGGTGTGTTGGCGGGTGTAGATGTGGTCGAGTTCGAGGCGGAGGTATTTCTCGATGGTGCGCCGGTCTTCGGGGGTGATGTGGATGTGGTGGTAGAGGTCGGCGATGCGAGCGTCGACCTCGTCGATGAGGACAGCTTTGAAGGAGCATTGGGTGCGGTGGCGTTGGCGGTAGGAGCAGACGAAGTATGGGTAGATTTGGCCGTTTCTGGCTTTGGCGTTGTGGATGATGAGTCGGCCGCCGCATTGGCCGCAGCGGATGGTGGTTTTGAGGTGGTGGTTGTGGATGCGTTGGCGTTCGCCGTGGCGGTGTTGGTTGAGGATGGTTTGGACGCGCTGCCAGGTGGCGTCGTCGATGAGGGGTTGGTGTTTGCCGGGGTATTGGACGCCTTGGTAGGTGACGATGCCGCGGTAGTAGGGGTTGCGGAGGATGGCGAGGAGTTTGTTGTGGCCGAGGGGATGGGACGGCCGGCTGGGTGTGGGGACGGTGGTCAGGCCTTGGGCGGTGAGGTGGTTGGTGAGGGTGGATAGTGTCCAGCGGTCGGTGGCGTATTCGGTGAAGGCTTGGGTGATGAGTGGGCCGCGGACAGGGTCGATGTCGACCCAGCGGGCTTCCCTGCCTTGGTTGTCGCGGCCTTGTTTGTTGAGGTAGCCGAGTGGGGCGCGGCCGATGGTGCCGCCGGCGCGGGCTTTTTGGCTGAGGCCTTTGACGACTTCGCTGGCGAGGTTGCGGGAGTAGAACTCGGCGATGGAGCTCATGATGCCGTGTAGGAGGATGCCGCCGGGGGTTTGGTCGATGTTCTCGGTGGTGGAGATGAGGCGGGTGCTGGTTTGGTCGAGGATGCGGTTGATGTCGACGTCGTCGGCGCGGTTGCGGGCGAGGCGGTCGAGTTTGTGGACGATGACGTAGTCGATGTCGCCGGCGTCTTGGAGGTAGTGGAGCATCTTTTGTAGTTCGGGGCGGTTGGCGCTGCGGGCGGATTCGCCGCGGTCGACGAACTCTTTGACGATGAGAGCGCCCAGGGCCATGGCCTTCTTCTTGTTGGCTTCGCGTTGGGCGGGGATGGAGAAGCCCTCGGCGGCGCCGCCTCGTTGGGCTTGTTCACGGGTGGAGACCCGTAGGTAGGAGACGGCCCGCTTCGGGGTGAGTGAGGCGGCCATGGCGGCAAACGGATCGGTGGTCATGGGCGGACTCCGGGCCGGTGGCTTGTGGGGTTGGTGATGGTGTTGGTCATGAGTGCCTTCTCCTTTCTCACCCGCTACCCGCCAGCGTCCTCGGGGCCTTGGCTATGGGGTGTTATGGCTTGTCAGGGCGGAAACCGGCGGCTCGTCCGGGACTGCCCTACTTCTATTGACGCTCAGATGGAACGAAAAGTCCAGAGGGTTGGGGGTGATGGAGGTGAGATGGTGTGAAAACTATTAGATAGTCGGTAAATAAGGTTTTTCACTGTTCAAACACATGCACTCCATCTTCGTTTTCGATGATGTCGAAGCAGCGGGTGGCGTCTTCCCAGATGGCTGGGTAGTTCCAGCGGATGTAGTCGGTTGGGATGCCGATGGTGTTGGTGATGGTTTCGAGTTGTTGGCTGAAGATGTCTTCGACGAGGGTTTCGATGTAGGCGCTGCGGTTTGGCCAGCTGCCGTGGTAGCAGTTGGTGAAGTTGTGGTGCCAGTCTGGGTCGAGGGGTTGGTTTGGTGGTTGTCCGGTGAGTTGGCGCCAGGCTGTGATGGCGCCTGCCGGGTAGTTGTGTGGTGGGGTTTCGGGTGTGTTGTCTGGCTGGTGATTGCCGGTTTGGGTGTGTCGTGCTTGGTGGTTCATGGTGTCTTCTCCTTTCTGGTTAGTTGTTCAGCACGTCTGCTATCTCTTCCAGTGAGATGGCGCTGTGCATGCCGGTCGGTAGTGTGGTGTCGCTGGTCAGGATGCGGTGGAGTTGTTGTTTTCGGGTGGGG
>NZ_CALJAH010000171.1 GCF_938028185.1 uncultured Cardiobacterium sp.
GGCATTCATGCCCGACGTTTTTTGATGTCGGCCATAAATGGCCGACCTACGCGCTATCGCTCCTCAATCCTGGCGCAGGCGGCGTTATAGTTTGCTGACGTTACGGCGGATGGCGGGCAGGGTGGTGGTGGCGGGTTTTTCTTCGGGCGAGCGGGTGTGCCAGTCGGCGGGGAGCAGGCGGGCGATGCTGTTGAGGGCGATGAACAGCAGCCAGAGGATGCCGTTGGTCAGCGGGTAGTCGCCGAAGGGCAGGAGGCGCAGCAGGTTGAGGATGGCGTAGCTGTCGTAGGGTAGTGTTGGCTCGGTGAACGGCAGGGCGAGAAGGTGCTGTTGCAGCAGGATATTCACCGTCAGCCACAGCGCGGCGAAGGCGAGGTTCGCTACCATCAGGCGTCGTGCGAACGGGCTCGGCAGCGCGGGCGGGGGCGGTTCGGGACGCGGCGGCGTTGGGTATGGGTTGCCGCTGGCGCTGGCGGCGATGTCGCGCACGGTGGGGTAGTCGTCGAGCAGGGCGGTGCGGATGTGTCTTTCGTCGCCGTTGTGGTAGTAGATGGCGAGGTGTTCGGGGGTGGCGAACCTGCGTGGCGGCGCGTCGTAGGGTACGGCGTCGATGTCGGCGAGGTCGTCCCAGGGGATGTGCAGGCCGGGCGCGCCCGGATACAGGCGGTTGCCGCGCGCGGCGAGGTGGAGGCCGTCCGCGTCGATGCGGGCGACGGGCTGGTCGCTGGCGCTGAAGGTGTAGTGCAATTCGCGCCAGAGGTTGCGGGCGATGAGGGCGACGGGGCCAACAAGGAAGAGGATGAGGCCGCTGTAGCCGTGGATGAGGGCGTTGGCAAAGGGGACGGCAAGTGTCATCAGCAGGATGAGCCAGGCGCAGGCGCGGCCGTTGGCGCGGGCGACGAGGTGCGCCGGTTTGTACCAGGCGCGCGGGGTGATGTTGGTGCGTGCTTGTGGTGCAGCCGTAGGGGCGGTCATTCGGGCATCACGGCGGGTAGCGGTGTTCGGGCGTGCTTGCGGCGACGCGGGGCGTGGCTCCGGTGTCAGGGTCGCCTGTTGCTGGTCGTCACCAAGCCAGACGGTGATGTTGAGGACGATCAGAATGAGAAACGGCCAACCGGCGGGGATGTCCAGGTTCAGGAGGTTAAGAGTGGGCAGGCCGATGGTGACGGTGAGGTTGGTGGCGAGCAGCGCCCAGGCGCGCGGACGGATGTGCAGCGGGCGGCTGTTGGCGGGCGGGATGTTTTTGGCGCTGCGGGCGGCGCGGCGGCGGGCGATGTCGGCGAGGATGTATGCAGCAATTTCCGGCGGTGGCTGCATTTGTTCATTCATGGCGCGCAGTTCGGCGGCAAGTTCGCTGTCGGGGTCGACGTCGTCGGGCAGTTCGCCGCGCAGACTGCGCTCCATGAAGTCGAGAAATTCGGGGTCGTCGTATTCGACGGGGCGGGCAATGGTGTTGTAGTGCGCCAGGCTGGCGCCGACGACGCGGGCGATGTCGCGCGCGATGGCTGCGTTGCCGGTGGCGTTGGTGCGGATATTGCGGTGGTCGCCGTCGCGGTTGGTGAGTATCAACAGTTCGTTGACGCTGCGCTCGTAGCGGTAGTTGCGGATGTGGTCGAGCTCTGCCCACGGCATGGTGAAGTTCAGTTTGCCGCCGCCGAGGTTGCCGTAGAGGTAGATGTGGTGGAAGTCGCGCTGGCGCGCTTTGGTGAGGGCGAGGTGCAGGCCGTCCGCGTCGCTGCGGGCAATGGGGCGGGTCGCGTAGGCGAAGGTGCGCCAGAGGAGGCGGGCGGCGCCGAGGGCGAGGATGGCGGTGATGAGGCTGAGGGTGAGGGCGGCGTTGCGGCTGCCGTGCATCCAGAGGTTGGGCAGGTGTTGCGCGAGGATACTGGCGGGGAGGAGCAGCCACCAGCCGAGCCAGTTGGCGCGGGCGATGGCGCGCGGGGCGCGGTACCACGCTCGCAGCGGGATGTCCGGGCGCGGTGCGGGCGGGGTGGCGGGCAGCGGTTCGCGGTAGGTGGCTTGGGTCTGCCAATGGCTTTGTCGCGCCCACCAGGCGAGGGCGGCTATGGCGAGGAGCGCGAGCAGGGTAAGTCCTGTTTCGCGGGGAGCACGCGACAGGTACAGCAGGGTAAGGCTGGCGGGCAAGAGGAGGCTGTTGGCGAGCAGCAGCCAGGCAAGCGGGCGGCGTCGCGGTGGCGGCAGCGGGGTGTCGTCCGGCAGCTGTTCGCCGTCGCGCATGGCACGGCTGGCGGCGACGATGGCGTCAATGCTGGTGTCGTTGTTGCCCGCCGCGCGCAGGGTGCGGTAGTGGCGGTCGCGGTAGTCGCTGAGGACGAGGACGCCGTCGTCGTTTTCAATGCGGCGCAGGTCGCGCCACGACAGGCGCAGCCGGGTCGCGCCGTCGCGGATGGTGATGCCGTTGCCGTCGATGCGGGCGACGGGGCGGGCGGGGTCGGCGATGAGGCGGCGCAGGGCGTGCCAGCCGGGGCGCAATAGCAGCACGAAGCAGCCGAGGCCGTAGAGTGCGACGGGCAGGACAGGAACAGCGACAGCGATGCCACCGCGCAGGAGCTGTGCCGTCAGCAGCGGCGTAGCGACGAGGGCGGCGGCGAGCCAGCCAAAGAGTCGCCAGTTGTCGCGCTGGATGCTGCGCGGGTGTTTGTACCATGCCCGAGTTTCCGCGCGCGGGGTGTCGAGCGGCGCGCGTTCGCGGTGGCGGCGGATGTCGTCGAGGATTTGCGGCAGGTCGGGGCCAAGTTCGGGCAACGGCAGCCGTTCACACGGGGCATCTGCCGCCGGCGGGTTATCGGCGGCGGGGAGGTAGCTTTGCCCGTAGCGGGCGAGGTCGTGCGCCGGGGCGGTTTCGTCCGGTGCGGGGCGCGGCGGGGTGTCGCCGTGCATGATGACTTCGAGCGCGTAGTAGTCGCCGGGTTCGAGGGTGGCGCGCAGTTCGGCGATTTGCGCCCATTGCCATTGGCCGAGCCAGCGCCCGTATTCGTTAAAGGCGGTGAGGCCGTTTTCGTCGCAGACGAGGATGGGCGGATTCCAGAGCAGGCGGATGAGGCTGCGATGGCAGACGAGCGCGAGGACTGCGGTGTAGATGAGCGGGTACCAGGCGAGCCAGGCGGTACCGCCGCCCAGGTTTTTGGCATACAAGGCAAGCAGCGTGGCGGTGTAGCCGTAGCCGATGGGTGCGGCGATGAGCCAGGTGAGCAGGCGCCAGCGGCGGAAGAGGTCGAAACGGCGCCAGATGAGGGTGTTGGCGGACTGGCGGTTGGCGGCAAAGAGCGGTCGGGGCATGGGCAACGGCGGTTGGCGGGTGATGAGGGGGTTATGGGGGCGAAGGGTGTGTTTTTCCAAAATATAGCCATCCTCACAAAGCCCTATCCTCCATCCGCCGCCAGCGGTTGTCCCAAGTCGTAGGGGCGGTTAGCGCAGCGTAACCGCCCGTGTTTATGAGGGCGGGTAGCTACAGTGAGACGATGCCGCAATTACGGGCGAGACGTTTTGCGCGATGGTATCAATGCCGCCGTGTCATCGCCCCAGTTTCAATCCGCTGCCAGCGGTTGTCCCAAGGCGTAGGGGCGGTTAGCGCAGCGTAACCGCCCGTGTTTATGAGGGCGAGCGGCTACGGTGAGACGATTCCACAATTACGGGCGAGTTGTTTTGCGCGATAGTATCAATACCGCCGTGTCATCGCCCAGTTTCCATCCGCCGCCAGCAGTTGTCCCAAGTCGTAGGGGCGGTTAGCGCAGCGTAACCGCCTGTGTTTATGAGAGCGAGCGGCTACGGTGAGACGATACCGCAATTACGGGCGATACTTTTTGCGCGATGGTATCAATACCGCCGTGTCATCGCCCTGGTTTCAATCCGCCGCCAGGAGCTGTTTACAATCGAAAAATCCCCCTCCCCTGCAGGGCGAAGCCCGCAGCGGGGGAGGGTCGGGGTGGGGGTAGCGATATTATCGATAAACCGAAATTCTGCTTTTTCAATTATTTGCTGCCCTCACCCCAACCCCTCTCTCGCTGCGCGAGCTGTCCCAGTCCCAGAGGGAGAGGGGCTTATACGCCGAATTGTAAACAACGCCTAATCCGCCGCCGCGAAGTGTTCCGGCGCCAGTGGCGGGCGGTCAAGCAGCGCGGCAAAGGCGCGGTTGTCGGCGCATGAACCCTCCGCCAGCAGGCGCAGGGTGGCGGCGCTCACCATGCCGTTGCTGATGTAGTTGGTCAGCGGCAACAGCGGCGCGAGCAGCGGCGATGGCAGCGGTAGCACGCGCGCCGCCGTTTTGCCGTGCAGGGTGCGACGCAGGGTGTTGAGGTACGCGGCGAGTGTCAGCGCACGGGCGCCGGTCATGTTCACGGTGGCGTGGCGCGAGGGGGCGGCAAGCAGCGCGGCGATGCCGTCGGCGATGTCGTTGATATGTACCGGTTGCAGCTGTTGTCGTCCGCCATCCGGCAGGGCGAGCAGCGGCAGGCGGGCGAGACGGATGAACAGTTCGCAGCTTTTGCCGCCGCGCCCGTACACCACCGACGGGCGCACGGTATCGGTCGGCAGTTGTGCGCGCACCGCCTCGTCGCCGCGCCCCTTGCTGCCGAGGAAGGCAACCGGGTGCCAGGCATCCGCGCCGAGGGCGGATATTTGCAACCAGCGGGCGACACCCGCCGCGCGCGCCCAGGCGGCAAGCTGCGCCGGGGCGTGGTGATGCACGGCTTCCAGAGCGTCCGTGTCGCGGCTCATGATGCCGACGGCGTTCACCACCGCATCCTGGCCGTGTAGCAAGGCGCGGGCGGCGCGTTCATCCAGCGCGCGCAGGTCGAGTTCGCGGTGGCCTGGCGTTTGTACTTGATGCCCGCAGGCGCGCAGGCGGGCGGCGAGGTGGCGACCGATGAAGCCGCTGCCGCCAAGGAGGAGGATGTTCATCTGCGCCTCACACCGGTTTGAAAACCATCAGGAAATAGATTACGACGGTGGCGCAGAAGGCGGGATAGCCGAGCAGCTCCCAGCGCCGCGCCAGGGTGCGGTAACGCGGTGGCATTTCGCGCGCGCCGGCGGCGTCGGCCTCGCGGGCAATTTTCGCCATTTGCAGTTGCAGCCACACCACCGGCAGCCAGCAGAGGCCAGCGAAGGCGTAGAGGGCGAGCGTCATCCAAATCCACTTCGCCGACCACGGCCAGCCCGCCTGCCAAATCATCCAACTGCCTGATGAGACTTGGAATATCACCGTCGGTGTGGTAAACCACCAGTCGGCGCGCACCACCCAGCGGGCGACGACCGACTGCGCCGCGACCGAACCGCTGCGGTTCACCCAGAACATATAAAACGCGGTGCCGAAGCCGGTGCCGACCAGCAGCGTCGCCGAAATGATGTGTAACGTCTTGATGAGCAAATAGGTATTCACGGGATTCTCCTTGCAAGATGACAGATAAGCGCCAGAATCGGCAGGTTTTTGACGAGCGGCGCGAACGGGTGCGCCCACGCCTCCGGCAGGCGCCAGGCGACGATGAGGGTGTAGGCGATGACCGTTACCGCCTGCCCAATCCACAAGGCGCGACGCCGGGCGAGCGGGCTCAGGCAACAGACGCCGAGCACGACGTCCCAGGCAGATGCCGCGCAGAACAGCGGCCATTGCAGCGCGGACGGCACACCGATGCGCGCGAGCAGTTGCAACGATTCCTGCGGCGCGGCGAGGACGGGTTGCAGCCCGCTCCACAGCCAGAGAATGGCGAGCGAGAGCGGCAAATATGGCCATTCCCCTAAAGCCTCCTGACTTCGGCGACACGCCTTGTCCGGGGCTTTGGCGGTATCGCTATCGTATGGTCGTGGCATTTCTCCTCCTTTGGTGATTCAAGTTATTTCTGTAAATACAGAAACCGCATGGGCTAAAAAAACGCGCAGTACGCGGAGCGTAGGAATGTAGGGGCGATTAGCGCGGCGTAACCGCCCGGTAGAGCTGTTTACAATTGGCCATAACATGATGATTTCATTCGCAGGTTTGGTTAAGGTCTGTTTCCCATTCAGTCGTAAATACGCCTAAGCCAATGCGGTTGCGTCGCG
>NZ_CALJAH010000172.1 GCF_938028185.1 uncultured Cardiobacterium sp.
TTCTGTTATTGACACATTTATACATCTCTCTCTGCTTTTGAACTGATTGTGTATAATATCAGTAACCAAGGCACAAGCAGAGTCTTCCAAATATGATTTGGGTGCCATCGTAAACGTGGCAATAGTGCCAAGTATTGTTATTCCTAGCCATATAAAGAAATGTTTTTTTGAAATTCCCAATGCGTTGCTTCTTTTCCATATATATACAGGAGGTAAAAGAAACCACCATTTGCTGCATATTGGTACTTCTGCATCACTTAGTATGCGATGGTCATAGAGAATAATACCAATTTGAAAACCTCCTATTATTATCAATGCTATATTGTCTAGCAATAGAATTCCCAAATAAGGGATTATATATAGTAATGCAAAGGAACAAAGCAGCAATATCATATTTATGTTGCTTTTCTTGATAATTTCCTGATTTTCCATAAAAACTCCAAAATAAATTACTACATCGTCATTTATTTTATCCTTGATTATTTATTTTATCCACCAACTTTTACGGTAGATAAGGTTCCTATTTTGTTTGGGTTATACTTAATTAAGCCAGTACAAAATTGCCTTACATACCATTATATGGCTATGCTGTTCCAACAACAGTTTAGGTAGGTTCCTTTCCTTTTTTGTGAGGATATTATGAACATAAATGATAAAGTACGAATGGTGCGTGAACTGCGCGACTGGTCGCAAGAGGAAATGGCGCAAAAATTGGGTATGTCCACGAACGGTTATGCGAAGATTGAGCGGGGAGAAGTGCGTTTGAATATTCCCAAACTGGAGCAGATTGCGGCGGTATTTGGCATGAATCTGCTGGACTTGATGGCGATTAATGATAGAAGTGTTGTTTGCCTGGTTAGTGAAAACAGCACCCATAGCAGCAACTATTATGCGGCGCCCCAAGACTTGGTGCAGGAGCTGGAAAAAACAAGACTCATGCTGTCACACAAGGATGAATTGCTGGCACAACAGGCAAGCGAAATAAAGTCGCTGAAAATGCTGGTTGAAATATTGCAGGCGAAAATATCATCTACTTCTGATTAAACCCGGATAGCACAAGTTCTTTCCTCGTCTTCCTGTCGCTGGAATTTTGCAATCAACATGGGTTATTGTCCGGGCGCTATTATTGGTAATAGTAGAACGTGCTTGTGATTAAAAAATCCCTACCCAGCGAAGCAGGGAGGGCGTGTAAAAAACCGCGGTAGCGACAGCTACTGCACTATGTTTGTATCTGTCGGCAAGCGGCAATGGCCATCGTCCACACCCGCGAATTGGCCGGTATGGAAATGGCTGCATATCAATACCGTTACGCCATGCAAAACCTTTCACGGCAAAATTCGTAAATGGAAAAAAATCAGACAAGGAGCATTTTATGAATGAAATAGTATTTACGGGTGGTTATCTCATCGTCTTTATTATTTTCATGCTACCCGTGGAAATTCGTAACCAAATAAAACCGCTTGCCAAACGCTATTACTTTTTGGCGATACTATTGACAGCACTCGTCTATTATTTAATTGTCGCCTTTTTTAGCCAGCAATGGGCAAAGCCGTTTCTTTGGATTCTGTCACCAGTCCTGTATGTGTCCGGTCTGCTGTTTGCCGACGAAATCGTCAATGGCATTGTCAGCTTCTGGCGTCGCATTCGCGGCAAATAAACGCGATTCCGCCAGCAAAAACCCCGCCGTGGCGGGGGGTTATGGTGCATTTCAAATTTCGCTGCGGAAATTCTTGCCCTGCGCCGGGGCGAGTCCCTGATAGTGGCGGAAGTTGTAAATCAACGGATGCCAGGCAGCGGGATTAACCTTGTCCGGCGCGAACAGCAGCGTTTCCTGCGCATGAATGGCGCGGATTTTCAGCTCGATAATGGCGTATCCCGCGCGTTCGTTAATGGCTTCTACCGTGGTTTCCGCCTGGAGCGGGCATTCGGCAATGCGCGCCGGGCGCACGGTTTCTGCCGCCTGGCGGGTGAGGCCGGCTGCGGCGAATTTGTCGGCGCAGTAGCGGTAAGCGTCCTGCTTCGCCTCCGGTACAGGATTTTTGCCGGTCAGGGTGGCAAGCCCCTCGACTTGCGCCCAGAGGCTGTCATCGGGCAAGTTAATCACCGCTTCCGCCACCGCTTGCAGGTTTTCAAAGGCCTTGCTGTTGGTGGACAGGCCGATGACAAGGTTGTCGCCGAGGCACCAACTGGAAGAAATCGGCGTGATGTTGGTCGCACCGGCCGCGTCGCAGGTGGTGAGCAGGATGACAGGGAAACCGTAATAGAAGGATTTGGGGTGAATGGTCTGGTGCATGGTTACTCCCGGTTTGTGGTGAAAATGCCTGCAACGGCGGACGTTGCAGGTGTCGGCAATGTAGCACGCGGCAATGCCTGCGCTTATTCCGTTTCGTTCTTGGCTTATGCCGCGCGGGCGTGCATGGCACCAGCCCCCGCTATAAAATGCCCGCCCGCTCACACCGCCCGCTTAGCCCATGACTGCCATTCCCCCTGCCCTCAATCCGCAACAAACCGAAGCCGTCCGTTACCTCGGCGGGCCGCTGCTCGTCGTCGCCGGGGCGGGCAGCGGCAAAACGGGCGTGATTACCCAGAAAATCGCCTGGCTGGTGCGCGCCGCGGGTTATCCGGCCAACGGCATCTTTGCGCTGACCTTTACCAACAAGGCGGCGCGCGAAATGGGCGAGCGGGTGCGGGCGCTGCTTGGCAAAGAAGCGCGCGGCCTGCACATCTCCACCTTTCACCGCCTCGGACTGGACATCCTGCAAAAAGAACACCTCGCCGCCGGACTGCGCCGCAACTTCACCGTCTTTGACGCGCGCGACGGCGCGACGCTGGTGAAGGAGTTGAGCAAGCAGGAAGATGAGGCGGCGGTGCGGCAGTTGCAGGCGCAGATTTCCGCCTACAAGAACGCCAACATCAGCGTCGCGGCAGCGAAATCGCTGGCGCAGGACGAGGCGCAGGTGCTGGCGGCGCACATCTATCACCATTACGACCAGCGGCTGCGCGCCTACAACGCCGTCGATTTTGACGACCTCATTGCCCTGCCGCTGGCGCTTTTGAAGGAGAACGACACGGTGCGCGAGCGCTGGCAACACCGCGTGCGTTACCTCTTGGTCGATGAATACCAGGACACCAACGACTGCCAGTACGCGCTGTTGCAACTGCTCGCAGGCGCGGGCGCGGCGTTTACCGCCGTCGGCGACGATGACCAGTCGATTTACGCCTGGCGTGGCGCGCGCCCGGAAAACATCGCTCATCTGCACGAAGACTATCCGGCGCTGAAAACGGTCAAGCTGGAGCAGAATTACCGCTGCCACCAGCAGATCCTCGCCGCCGCCAACGCGCTCATTGCCCACAACCCGCACGTGGTCGAAAAAACCCTGTGGTCGGAGCTGACGGCAGGCGAAGGCGTGCACGTCATCAGCGCGCGCAGCGACGAGGCGGAGGCGGAGCAAATCGTGCAGGACATCTACCTGCGCAAAATCCGCGACAACAAAAAAAACAGCGACTTCGCCATCCTCTACCGCAGCAACTTCCAGGCGCGGCAGTTTGAGCAGCAACTGCGCGAATTGAGCCTGCCGTACAAAATCAGCGGTGGCACCAGCTTCTTTGAGCACAGCGAAATCCGCGACCTGCTCGGCTACCTGCGCCTCATCAACAACCCCGACGACGACGCCGCCTTCCTCCGCGTCGTTAATACGCCGAAGCGGGAAATCGGCGCGGCGACGCTCGCCAAACTGGGCGAATACGCGGCGCGGCGGCAAACCGCGCTATCCGTTGCCGCTGGCGAAGTCGGCTTTGCCAACGAAATTGGCGGTAAGCCCTACCAAAACCTGCAAACCTTCATCCAATGGCTACAAGCGATGCAGCGCGACGCCGAGAGCGAGCCGCCGCTGGAAATCTTGAACCGCGTCATCACCGACATCGAATACGACGACTACCTCTTTGAGCTGCACAAAGCGCCGGCAAAAATCGAAGTACGGCAAAAACGCATCGACCAACTGCGCGCCTGGATAACCAAACTACAAGAAGAGCGCTTCGAGACACTGGACGGCCTGATGCAACACCTCACCCTGCTCGACATCCTCGACCGGCAAGAAAAAGACGAAGACGCCATCCAGCTCATGACCCTGCACAGCGCCAAAGGACTGGAATTCCCGGTGGTTTACATCGCCGGTTGCGAAGAAGAATTGCTGCCGCACCGCAACAGCATGGACAGCGACGACGGCGAGCGCGAAGAACGCCGCTTGCTCTACGTCGGCATGACCCGCGCCAAAGAAACCCTGCTGTTGTCCTACGCCAAAGCGCGGCGGCGCGGCGCCGAACTGCAAACCACCGAACCCAGCC
The DNA here is from genome assembly GCF_938028185.1 of uncultured Cardiobacterium sp. Taxonomy (GTDB): domain Bacteria; phylum Pseudomonadota; class Gammaproteobacteria; order Cardiobacteriales; family Cardiobacteriaceae; genus Cardiobacterium. The sequence goes on from NZ_CALJAH010000172.1 coordinate 4,345, forward strand.
GCTTCCTCGACGAACTGCCCGCCGACGGCGTGCAATGGCACGATGGCCGCACCCCGCCCGACCCGGTGCAAGAGCAGAAAAAAAACGAAGATTTCTTTGCCGGATTACAAACAATGCTGCGACAATAAGCCGCACAACATCAGCAGAAAAAGCATGGAGACCCGCGTGAAATTGCCGCTGACCAAAAAGAAAAACACCGACCCCGAAACCGCACACGACCTTGAAGCCTACGCACTCGCCCAACAAGAAGCACAACAGGGCGACATCGCGGCGCAGTTCCGCCTTGGCTGGATGTATGCCAACGGCCGGGGCACCGCGCAGAACGACCGCCGCGCCGTCGAGTGGTACAGCAAAGCCGCCGAACAGGGCTACGCCGCCGCGCAATGCAACCTCGGCTGGATGTACGGCCAGGGACGCGGCGTCGAAATCGACGACGAACAGGCCGCCTACTGGTTCGAGCGCGCCGCCACCCAGGGCGACAAACAGGCGCAGTTCAACCTCGGCAACCTCTACATCGCAGGCCAGGGCGTACCGCAGGACGAACGCCGCGCCGCCTTTTGGTTCGTGCAAGCCGCACAACAGGGCGACGTCGAAGCGCAGTTCAACCTCGGCAACCTCTACTTCCACGGCAACGGCGTCACCCAGGACGACCGCCGCGCCGCGCGCTGGTTTGAAAAAGCCGCACAACAAGGCTACGCCAAAGCCCAATGCAACCTGGCGATGATGTACGAACGCGGTCGGGGCGTGGCGCAAGACGCCGAACTCGCCGCCGAATGGTACGGCTGCGCCGCCGAACAGGGCGACAGCAAGGCGCAATACCGCCTCGGCCTCCTCTACGACAAAGGCCTTGGCGTTGCCAAAGACGACAACATGGCGCGCTACTGGCTCGCCGTTGCGGCAGAGCAGGGCAACGAGAGCGCCGCCGAATACCTCGTTTACCTCGCCGAAAAAGTCCTGACTGACTGGTATCACCAGACCGCAGGCAGCACACCGCCCGAAGACGGTGCCTACTACGACATGACCTTCGACGGCGACCTCAACTACTACCCGCTCGGCATCCAGCACCGCGAAGGCTGGGACATCCTTGACCAGTACCAGCAAAGCCTCGCCTGGATCGAGCGCAATCCCGCGCCGAAACCGGCACCCGCCGAGAGCGCCACCCGCCCGGCAGACCTGTGGATAGACCCCATCGCCGCCGAAAACGACAACGATGCCTGGTACTACCCCAACCTCACCTGCCGCGAAAACCACGGTCTGCGACAAGACGACGCGGGCTACCGCCGCGCCGTCAACCACTTTACCTACGCCGCACAACAGGCCGCCGCCAGCTTCGAGCAGGCCGCCAAACAGGGCAACGCCGACGCGCAATACCAGCTCGGCCTGATGTATGAGACTGGCCAGGGCGTTGCGCAGGACTACCGCCGCGCCGCGCAGTGGTACGAAAAAGCGGCGCTGCAAGGCCACGCGCAGGCACAATACCAACTCGGCAACCTCTACCGCGAAGGCCTCGGCGTCGAAGAAAGCCTGATAGAAGCCGAACAATGGTGGCAACGCGCTGCCGCGCAAGGCATCGCCCCCGCCCGCCGCCAACTGGAAAAATGGCAACGCGGCAATTACCAGGCGCAGAGCGAAGTGTTCTGAAGCCCTGCCGATGTAAAAAACGCCGCGTGATGCGGCGTTTTTATTGGGCGGTTGGCGACGGCAAAACAAAATTCTGTAC
>NZ_CALJAH010000173.1 GCF_938028185.1 uncultured Cardiobacterium sp.
AAAAAACAGGAGAACAGCCCGGTAGGGATGATTCCCCTGCGGGTTGAGATGGCGCTGCATGGTGCAGCAGATGGAAAGATGCCGTCCCAGCCTGGCGGCTGTAACCGGAATGGCGACGGCGGCGGGCAAGAATCCCGCGCTGTCCGGTCAGTGGTGGCGATAAGTTCGCCAACTTCAGTCGGGAATATAGCCCTTTCCCCCTGAAGCGTCAATGTGTTGGCGAGAAACCTGTCGCCGCAACAGATACGTCCGGCCGCCTGTTTACCCTTGCTCCTTCCTCCGGCGTCCGCCCGTCTTCATGCGCGGGTGTTTGCGCTCATACTCGCGCGCGAGGAACGGAAAATCGAAACTGGCGTACAACATTTGCGTGGTTACCAGTTTCTTGTGGCCGAGCAGCGCCTGCAACGCGCGCAGATCGCCGGTAGCTTGTAACAGATGGATGGCAAAAGTGTGGCGCAGCAGCTGCGGATGCACATTTATCCCCGGCAGGCGGGTGGCGGCGTAGTCCTTGACGTGTTTGGCGATACTGTGGTCGCTGAGACGGCCACCCTTTTCATTGAGAAAGAGCGCCGCTTCGTTTGCACTTCCCGGTAGATTGCCCCGTACTGACTGCCAGCGGGCGAGTGCTGCGCGCGCCTTGCTGCCGATAAAAACAGGGCGACCCGTACCGCCGCCTTTGCGGCGGATGAGGTAGCGGTCGCTGTCGGCTCCCAGGTCGCAATGATTGATGGCGGCCAGCTCGGTGAGGCGCATTCCGGTGGAGTAGAACAGCTCAAGTATGGCGTGGTCACGGATAAGCCAGGGATCATCGGTCTCCGGGGATTCCAGCAGGGTGGTAATCTGCGCAAGGGTGAGCGTGCGGGGTGCCGCTGGTTGCGGCAGGCATGGCAGTTCAAGCTCAAGGGCCGGGTTGGCAGACAGGATGCGCTGGCGGTATAACCATTCATAAAAACCACGCAACACGGAGCGGTGCCTGCTGAGGGTAGCGGGGCTGCGGTTACCGCTGCCAAGATGGTTGACCAGGTAATGTTGCAGGGTTTCGTCGTCCAGCAGGCGCAGATCACGACCGGAATGCGCTGCTTCGAACCGGCGCAACAGGCGGCGGTAGGTGGAGAGGGTTTGTGCTGCCTTGCCGCGTTTGTCGCGTAGCCAGGCAAGGTAATCTTCAATGTCGCTAACCATTGATTTTTCCTTTTATGTTATGGGGTTGCGACAAATTATGTTCATGGGCATCATGCCCATGCACCCACACAAAAACCGGCCATGAAGGCCGGTTCGGGTTGGGGGTTCAGATTTTGACGATGTGCAGCAGGCGGTGACCTTCGATGATGCTCATGTACGCTTCGTTCTGCCAGACAATGTGCAGGCAACGTTTGAAGCCCAATGTAGCCAGCGGCAAGGGAACTGGCGGGCAGAGAAATTTGATACCCACGCGCGGGAAGGCGTCCTCCGCCTCCGCACCGCTGCAAATGGCAGCCAGTACCGCTGTTGCCGCCGACAGGCAGTCGCGCTGCCCAATGACGATGGTCTCCGGCAGCGGTTCAACGGCCGCGACCGCGCCATCTTCGATGCGCACGGCGTACCAGCCGGGTTCAGCGGACAGCGCGGGACAGCATGCTTCGTGGTCATACACCGTTTTCTGCGGCAGGGTCACCAGCGATACCATCTCATTGAGGCGGCGGCAATGCTGCTGACCGTGTTCAAGGTCGCAGCCGTTCCAGGCGGCTACCTGGGCATAGAATCCGGCACCGGCGTCATCGTAGAGCGGCATGGCAACAATATCGTCCAGCTCCCGTTTGCGGATCACCGGATTTCTGGCAAGGCGCAAGGCGTAGTCGGCGTA
>NZ_CALJAH010000174.1 GCF_938028185.1 uncultured Cardiobacterium sp.
TCGAGAAAGCTGTGCTGGCGTTGAACAACCGCCCGCGCAAATGTTTGCAGTGGAGAACACCTTATGAAGTGTATTTTGATGAGGTGTTGCACTTGGTTTGACAATTCGCCGTAAATGGAGAACGGGCGCGGTGGGGCAAGCCCCACCCTGCGTTGTATCCGCTTATTTCGGCGCTTTTTCTTTGATGCGCTTGATGAGGTCGGCGGCCTGCGGTGAGGCTTTGGCGGCTTCGTCGTGCATCGGCAGGACTTTGGCGGCAAATGCGGCGGTGTCCACGTCTTCGACGAAGGTTACACCCAGTTTTTCTTTGGCTTCTTTGATGACTTTTTCGGTGTTGTCCGCCCACAGTTGTTTTTGCAGCATCATGGATTCACGGCCGGCCTTTTTGATGGCTTGTTGTTGTTCCGGGGTGAGTTTGTCCCAGTCTTTGGTGCTCATGACGAGGACGTCCGGAATCATGGTGTGGCGGTCGTAGCTGTAATATTTGCTGACTTCGCCGTGGCGGTTGTCAACCAGTGCGGATTCGTTGTTTTCCGCGCCATCCACCACGCCTTGTTGCAGCGCGGTGTAGAGTTCGCCAAAGGCGATGGGCGTCGGGTTGGCGCCGAGCAGTTCGACCATTTTGACGGCGCTCGGGCTGGGCTGGACGCGGATTTTCATGCCTTTGAGGTCGTCCGGGGTTTTGATGGCTTTGCCCGCGTAGAAGGAGCGGCTGCCCGCGTCGTAGTAGGTGATGCCGATGAAGCCTTTGTCTTTGGAGGCGTTCAGGATTTCTTCGCCGATGTCGCTGGTGAGGACGTCGTAGTAGTGCGCTTCGTCCTTGAAGATGTAGGGCAGGTTGAAGACGGCGTAGAGCGGCTCGAAGGCTTCGAGCTCGGCGGCGTTGCTTTTTGCCAGCGCGAGGCCGCCGCTTTGCACGAGCTCAACGGATTCGCGCTGGGTGCCGAGCTGGGCGTTGGGGTAGATGCGGATTTTGACTTCGCCGTTGGTGTATTCCTTCACTTTGTCGGCAAAGGCCTGCATCGCTTTGTGGACGGGGATGTCCTTGCTTTGGTTATGGCTCAGTTTGAGGGTGACGGCGGCTTGTGCGCCCAGCGCCAGGGTGGCGACGGCGGCCGCCAGTAGTGCTTTTTTGAGGTTTTTCATGTGAAGCTCCGTTAAGATATGAGGATTCAAGGTGATGAAATGGTGATGAAGCTATCTTGCCTTTCTTCTCGACCAATGTCAATAATTGGTTGACCGATTATCTGGCGCTGGTTAAACTGCGCTTGTCGCCCGCTTGTGGCTGTTGGTGACAACGGGTTGCGGCGGGCGGTTGATGTTTGTTTGTAATAGGTTTTGTTGTTGTCGCCATGTGGTGTTTTTATGCCTCACCGCTTTTGGGCAGTTTGGGGACTGTTCGGTATCGGGGTAGCGACGATGAACCCCACCCCCCGGCACCCATGAAAAAGGTTTTTGCCTTTATTCATGGGTGCCCTCCGCCCCTCCCCCACAGGCACTACTGTCCGGAATAAATTCACCATAAAAACCCCTTTTAAAACAATGCAAAT
>NZ_CALJAH010000175.1 GCF_938028185.1 uncultured Cardiobacterium sp.
GCGCCTTTGTGCTGGATGACGGTGGCGGCGAGGTGGTTGCCTGCGCGGCAGCATGCCTCCGGCTCGGCGCCTTGCAGGTAGCGGGCGAGGTAGCCGGCGTTGAAGGCATCTCCTGCCGAGGTGGTGTCGATGACGCGCGCGACGCGCTCACCGGCGACGCTGATGCGTTCATCGCCTGCCGCGTAAAGTGCGCCTGCCGCGCCACGTTTGACGACGATTTTCGCCACACCTGCCGCTTGCAGGCGGGCAATGGTCGCGTCTGCGTCGGTATCAGCCCACAGCGCGCGTTCGTCATCATCGGTCATCAGCGCCAGATGAACGTGCGGCAGCAGGCGAGCGTAGGCGGCGCGGGTCTCGTCGCGGTTTTGCCACAGCGCCGGGCGGTAGTTGCCGTCAAAGAGGATTTGTACGCCTTGGGCGGCGCAGGCGGCAAGGCGGTCGGTGAGGCGCTCGCGGTCGGCGGGCGGCAGGATGGCGAGGCTGATGCCGCTCAAATAGATGGCATCAAATCCGGCGAGGGCGGCGTCCACCTGCGGCCAGCCGGGGTGTTGCAGCAGGTAGCGCGCCGCCGACTGGTTGCGCCAGTAGAGGAAGGTGCGCTCGCCCGCAGCGTCGAGTTGGATGAGGTAGAGGCCGGGTTGGCGCGCCGGGTCGGTCAAGACGTAGCGGGTGTCGATGCTGTCTGCCTGCCAGCGCGCGCGCATGCCGCGGCTGAGCGGGTCGTCGCCCAGTGCAGTCAGGTAGTGGACGCGGACGGCTTCCGGCGCGGCGACGCGCGCGAGGTAGGTGGCGGTGTTGAGGCTGTCGCCGCCGTAGGTTTGGCGCATGTCGCCGAAGGGCTGGCCGTTCAGTTCGATCATGCATTCGCCGAGGAGTGCGATGGTTTTCATGGTTGTCGGATGTAGGGGCGTTTACATACAGGGTAGCGACTATCGTGTATGTATATCGATACACCGAAAGTCCAAGAAACTGTTTAGTTTTTATGTTCTATCCCCCTCCTCCGCAGGACGCGTTAGCGTCCGCAGCGGGGGAGGGATGGGGT
>NZ_CALJAH010000176.1 GCF_938028185.1 uncultured Cardiobacterium sp.
TCCCGGTTTTCCACGATGACCAGCACGGCACCGCGATTATCGCCTCTGCCGCGCTCATCAACGCGCTGCGCTTGCAGGACAAGGACATTGGCAAGGTGCGTGTGGTCGCATCCGGTGCGGGCGCGGCGGGCATGGCGTGCCTGGATATGTTTGTCAATTTGGGCGTGAAGAAGGAAAACATCATCGTCTGCGACTCCAAAGGGCCGATTTATGAAGGCCGCCCCGGCAAGCTCGACGGGCGCAAGGCGGAGTTTGTCGCCAAGACGGACGCGCGCAGTCTCGCTGAAGCGCTCGCTGGCGCGGATGTGTTCCTCGGTGTGTCGCAGGCGGGGCTGCTTACCGGCGAAATGATTAAAACGATGGCAGCGAAACCGCTGGTGCTGGCGCTCGCCAACCCGGTGCCGGAAATCATGCCGGAAGAAGTGCACGCGGTGCGTGATGACGCGATTGTCGCCACTGGCCGTTCCGATTATCCGAACCAGGTCAATAACGTCCTTTGCTTCCCCTATCTCTTCCGTGGCGCGCTGGATGTCGGCGCGACCACGATTAACGAAGCGATGAAAATGGCGGCGGTTTATGCCATCGCCGACCTCGCCAAATCCCCCGCCGGTGAAGAAGTGATGGCCGCCTATGGCGGGCAAGCGCTGGTTTATGGCAAGGATTACGTCATCCCCAAACCGTTTGACCCGCGTCTGATTTCGACGATTCCGGTCGCGGTCGCCAAGGCGGCGATGGAAAGCGGCGTCGCCCGCCGTCCGATCGAAAACTTGGCGGAATATCAGGAAAAACTGGCGCTGCTCTTCAACAAGAGCGGCTTTGCGATGAAGCCGATTGTCGATCGCGCCCGTGCCAACCCGCTGCGCGTCGCCTTTGCCGAAGGCGAGGACGTGCGCGTCATCCGCGCCGCCATCGCCTGCGTGCAGGAAGGCATCGCCAAACCGATTCTGATTGGCCGCCGCAAACGCATCGAGGAGCGCCTCGCCGAAAACCATATGCAGCTTGACCTGGATCGCGACGTGCAGCTCATCGAGCCGATGAACAACCCGCATTACGAAGAATGCTGGCGCAAATATCACGAACTGCGCGCGCGCGAAGGCATTGACCCGGCGGAAGCGCGGGTACAGATGAACACCCGCCCGACCACCCTCGCCGCAATGCTGGTCAAACTGGGCTACGCTGACACCATGCTCTGCGGCGTCATTGGCCGCTACGAACGCCACCTGCGGCGCGTCTGCGGTGTCTTCGGCCTCCACGACGACATGAGCCAACCGGCCGCGCTCAGCCTGATGCTGACACCGAAAGGCCCGATATTCATCACCGACACCCAGGTGCATGAAAACCCGAACGCTGACGAACTCACCGCCATCACCCTGCACGCGGTGAAGATGATGGAAATGTTCGGCATCACCCCGAAAATCGCGCTGCTCTCCGCCTCCAACTTCGGCACCCGCGCCTACCTGCCGAGCGCACGCCATATGCGCGATGCGCTGGCGCAAATCCGCGCGCGCCGCCCCGACCTTGAAATCGAAGGCGAAATGAAGGCCGACTGCGCCCTCATCGAACAACTGCGTCAGGAAGCCTTCCCCGACAACCGTCTGCAAGGCATGGCGAACCTGCTCATCATGCCGAACATCGACGCGGGCAACATCAGCCTCAACCTGCTGAAAGCCGCGACCGATGCCACCATGATCGGGCCGATGCTGATTGGCGTGGACGCACCGATACACGTGCTGTCCAACAACGCGACCACGCGCCGCATCATCAACATGGCGGCCATCGCCGTCGTGGAAGCGCAGACGAGCAAAAACCAGACCCACTAACCCCACCCATCACGGACGGAGCGAGATGACGGCACTGAAAACCATCCGGCTGGCGGACTACCGCCCGCCAGCCTTCACGGTCAAACACCACGAACTCAAATTTGACCTGCAAAACAGCGGAGAAGTCCTGGTCAGCCACAGCCAGCACATCGTGCGCAACCAGCCGAGCCACGATGAAAACGGCTGGGAACTGCCACAGGACAAACACCTCGCGCTCAATGCCGAACACCTCGCCTTCGACGTGATAGAAATCAACGGCACAGCGCTCACCGCCGGACAATACGACTACGACGGCGAGCGGCTGCTGCTCAAAAACGTTGCCGACGACTTCATCCTGCACACCGTGGTGCGGCTGAAGCCGGACGACAACAAAGAACTCTCCGGCCTCTACCGCTCCAACGGCATCTACTGCACCCAATGCGAAGCCGAAGGCTTCCGCCGCATCACACCGACACTGGACCGCCCGGACGTACTCGCCACCTACCGCGTGCGCATCGAAGCCGACCAAAACACCTGCCCGGTGCTGCTCTCCAACGGCGACCCGGACGGCCAGGGCGAACTGCCCGGCGGCCGCCACTACGCGCAGTGGTACGACCCGCACCCCAAACCGAGCTACCTCTTCGCCCTCGTCGCCGGCAACCTCGCCCACATCAGCCGCCGCATCACCACGCCCAAAGGCAAAAAAATCAGCCTCAACATCTACACCGAACCGGCCTATATCAACCAGACCGACTTCGCGATGCAATCGCTGATAGACGCCATCCACTGGGACGAAGAACGCTTTGGCCTCTCCTACGACCTCAAACAATTCAACATCGTTGCCATCAGCGACTTCAACATGGGCGCGATGGAAAACAAATCGCTCAACATCTTCAACACCCGCTTCGTCCTCGCCGACACCGACACCGCGACCGACGAAGACTACCACGGCATCCGCTCCGTCATCGGTCACGAATACTTCCACAACTGGACGGGCAACCGCGTCACCTGCCGCGACTGGTTCCAGCTCTCGCTCAAAGAAGGCCTCACCGTCTTCCGCGACCAGGAATTCTCCGCCGACATGGGCGAACGCGCGCTGGAACGCATCGGCGACGTCATCCGCCTGCGCGCCATGCAATTCCCCGAAGACGCCGGGCCGATGAGCCACCCGGTACAACCGCAAGAATACGCCGCCATCGACAACTTCTACACCGCCACCGTTTACGAAAAAGGCGCGGAAATCATCAGGATGTACCACACCATCCTCGGCGAAGCCGCCTTCCAGCGCGGCATGAAACGCTACATCGAGCGCCACGACGGCCAGGCCGTGCGCATCGAAGACTTCGCCCGCGCCATGAGCGACGGCGGCGAATACAACTTCACCGGCCAATACTTCAACTGGTACACCACGCGCGGCACCCCAAAAATCACCTTCACCTCCTCCTGGAACCAGCACGAACGCAGCTTCACCGTCGCCGCCATGCAAGACACGAGCGCCGTCACCCCACCGCGCCCGCTGGTCATCCCCATCCGCCTCACCCTCATCAGCCGCAGCGGCCGCCTCTACCGCTTCGCCGACGGCAACTACGAACAAACCCTGCTCCTCGAAAAAAACAGCGCCACCTGGACCTTCGAGCGCGCCGAGCCGGAACTCATCCCGGTACTCATGCAAAACTACTCCGCGCCGGTGTACTACCAACACCGCTACGACAACGACGAACTCGCCGCCATCGTCGCGCACGCGCCGGACGGCTTCGCCCGCTTTGAAGCCATGCAAATCCTCTACCGCCGCATCTTCGAGCAGGCACTCAAAAAACCGCGCGAACTGCGCGAACACAGCGCCGCCTTGAGCGACATCATGCAGAGTATCCTCGCCCACGACAAACGCAGCGAAGCCGAAAAAGCCCTGCTGCTCGAAATCCCGGCGCTGAACACCCTGCTCAACACCCTGCCCGACCCGGTGAACATGAGCGCGGCCATCGCCGCCCACGACCGCGTTGTCCGCATCCTGGCGCTGAAAATGCGGCGCGACTGGGTGGACTGGCTCGAAAACGCGCCCGAACCCGCCTCCGGCAAATACAGCATCAAAGACGCAGGCATCCGCAAACTGCGCGGCCTTGCCGCCCGCACCCTCGCCCTCTTTGAAGACGAACCCTACCGCCAACAACTGCTCGAACGGCACAACCGCGCTGACAACATGACCACGCGCATGAACGTCCTGCACGCGCTCAACCGCCGCCACGACCACTACCGCGAACAGGCGCTCGCCACCTACTACAACAAATACCGCGACCAGCCGCTCGTCATCGACAAATGGTTCGCGGTACAGGCACAAGATCACAGCGAAGGCGCACTGGAACGCATCACCGCGCTCGCCGGACACCCCGACTTCCACCCGGACAACCCCAACCGCTTCCGCGCGCTGGTCAGCACCCTGATGCAACAAAACCCCGCCATCTTCCACGCCGAAGACGGCAGCGGCTACCGCTTTGCCGCCGGACAAATCCGCCGCATCCTCCTCAGCAACCCGCAAGTCGCGGCACGGATGCTCAACGGCTACGCCATCGTCAGCCGCATGGACAACGAACGCAAAGCGCTGGTACGCGCCGAACTGGAAACACTCGCTGCCGTGGACGGCATCAGCGTGGACGTGCGCGAAAACCTCGAACGACTACAACGCGGCCTGCAATAACTCCACACAAACAAGGTGCGCCCCGGCGCACCTTTTTCATATAGTCATCCTCACAAAGCCCTGTACAGTGTTGCGTCGCCGAAGACAGTACGCATTTGTACGGCGAGGCAGCGCAACACCGTATGAAGCTTTCGGTGGATTGCTATAAACCCCAATAACGCGACCGCATCTAACCCCCGGCATCACCATGTTTGCACCAATCCTCACCCTTGCCATATTGATTGGCACGCTCTCCGCGCCGCACCCTGCCGACGTCGCGCTGTTGCAAAACGCGCGTGCGCCGGTCAGCGGCGCAAGCGGTTTTGCCACATTGGCGGCGACGCTGGAAGCTACGGCATCGTTACCGAGGGAAATCCCACGGATGGAGCGGGATGAAGCGGCGCCGCTCGCCTTTGCCCGTGAACATTTGCCATTGTGGCAGGCGCTGCCTGCGGTGGAGCGTGCCGCGTTGCTGCCGGATTTGCTGCCGTTGCTGCGCTTTGCCCATTTCCGCCGCGCGGCAAGCATTGAAGATTCGCCGAAATTTACGCGCCTCTTTGCCCTGAGCGAGGTTAACGCCTTCCGCTTTGTCAGCGGCGAACAAGAAGCAGCGCTGCAATCGGCGTGTGATGTGGCGGTTATCGGGCGGCGTTTGCTCCTGAGCGACAACCTGCTGCTGGATGCCATGGTGGGCGTGGCGCTGCTTGAGCAGAACGTACGCCTGCTGGCGGCGATGCGGGCGGAGCTGCCTGCGGATGCGCCACTGCCCGCAACGTGCGACGAATTGCAGCCACTGGCAAACGTGCAACTGGCGCTGGCGGCGCAGATGTATGGTGAGTGGCGCTTTTTCATGTCGGGCGAGGCGGAGGCGGTTGGCGACTGGATGACGGTCGCCTATTCCTTCGTACTGCGGCATCTGCCCCGCTATTTCATTCGCGGCTTTACCCGCTACGCCGCGCCGGAAGTATTGACAGCGGTCGCGCGTGGCGAAGTGGCCGTGCCGCCCCGGCATCCCGTGTTTGATTTCTGCGCACCACGCGACGGATTGTGCAGGCTCATAACCATGGACGACTACCAGGCGCGCCTGTTGAACGTGAACCGCTATCTCGCCGCTTTTGCCACTCTGCGTGACCCGGTGCATTTGCCGAAAGGGATGCGCCGCGATGGCGCATTTCTGTATCTGGAGCTGCTGCCAACGCAGCGAGGCGTGCAGACGCTGGTCTTGCCACTACCGGGCAGTCAGGCGCGTTGAAAGCGCTATACTTCACACCTTGAATATGACCCGCTACTCTGCAAGCAAACCAATCGCCCGGAAAACCACGAATGAACACCGCCACCCGTCCCGCCTGGCTCACCGCCGCCCAGGAACACTACACCGACACCGCCGCGCGCGAGCTGATCGCCGCCGCGTGGGAACTCGCCGCCCGCACCCCGACCCCGCCGGACGAACGCAGCCAGATGCTCATCAAACTCCTGCTCGACCTGCGCGGCGATGCCAGCCTGCTTGCCGCCGGACTGCTCGTCGCGCCGTGGCGGAAAAAGCATCTCGACGCCGAAGCGCTCGCCGAAAGCCCCTGCAAGGCCGTCACCCCGCTGTTGCAAGCGCTGGACGACCTCTCCCTCATCGACCACCTGCACGAGCAGGAGCAAAGCGACCTTGAGCGCCTGCGCAAAATGCTGTTGGCGATGGCGAGCGATATGCGCGCCGTTATCTTGAAACTCGCGCTGCAAGTCGTGCTGATGCGCCACATGAACCAGTACAGCGCCGCCGAGCAACAGCGTCTTGCGCTGCAAACGCGCGACCTGCTGGCGCCGCTTGCCAACCGTCTCGGCATCGCCCAGCTCAAATGGGAGCTGGAAGACCGCGCGCTGCGTACCCTTGAGCCGGACATTTATCAGGAAATATCGGGCGAACTCGAAGGCAAGCGCGTCGATCGCGAGCGCTACATCGCCCGCATCATCGATCTCTTGCGCTACCGCCTCACCGACGCGGGCGTCACCGTCAAACGCCTCTATGGTCGCGTCAAACACATCAACAGCATCTACCTGAAAATGAAGCGCAAAGGCCTGCGCTTCGAGCAGTTGAACGACATTCGCGCGGTGCGCGTCGAAGTGGAGACCGAAGCCGACTGCTACCACACCCTGTCGGTGGTGAACGAACTGTGGCAGCCCATCGCCGAAGAATTTGACGACTACATCGCCCACCCCAAGGCGAACGGCTACCAGTCGCTGCACACCTCGCTCATCGGCCCGGAAAACCGCGTCATCGAAGTGCAAATCCGCACCAGCAAAATGCACGAGCACGCCGAGCTGGGCGTCGCCGCGCACTGGCTCTACAAAGAAAAAGGCATCCGCCACAGCAAACAGTTCGAGCAACAAATCGAATGGCTGCGGCGGATGATCGAAAGCGGCGACCACAACCGGGGCGACGTCGTCTTTGACCAGTTCAAAAACGAAGCCTTCCGCGACCGCGTTTACGCCGTCTCGCCGCAAGGGCGCGTTGTTGACCTGCCCGAAGGTGCGACGCCGCTCGATTTCGCCTACCACATCCACACCCAGCTCGGCCACTGCTGCCGGGGCGCCAAAGTAAACGGGCAAATCGTGCCGCTGACCACCACGCTGAAAAACGGCGACAGCGTCGAAATCCTCACCCAAAAAGAAGCCAACCCCAGCCGCGACTGGCTCAACGACCACCTCGGCTACCTGCAAAGCGCGCGCGCCAAAGCCAAAGTACGCAGCTACTTCAAAAAACTCGAAAAAGAAAAAAGCGTCCAGGCCGGACAAGAAATGCTCGAACGCGAAAGCCGCCGCCTCGGCATCACCCCGGACAACAAACTGCTCAACGAGCTCGCGCAACACTTCAACACCCACAGCATCACTGACCTCTACGCAGGCATCGGCTTCGGCGACATCGGCGTCTTGAGCGTTATCCACGAACTCTCGCTGCGCCAACAAAAAAACGCCGAACAACCGACGCTGGACGAACGACTGGCGCGCATCCCGGTGAAAGCGCCGCGCAAACAAAGCCGGCAAAACATCGACGTCGCCGGCGTCGATAACCTGCTGGTGAACTTCGCCACCTGCTGCCAGCCGGTGCCGCCGGTGCCAATACGCGGCTTCATCAGCCAGGGGCGGGGGGTGAACATCCACCGCGCCGACTGCCCCAACCTGCAACACCTCGCCAAAGCGCACCCGGCGCGCATCATGGACGTGCACTGGAACGAAAACGCGGGCGGCCAGTTCGCGGTGGACATCGCGATAGAGGCCTTCGACCGCCCGCACCTCTTGCGCGACGTCAGCCAAATACTCGCCAACGAAAAAATCCCGATACTGGACGTCAAAATGCAACAGGACGACCGCAACCGCATCTACGGCAGCTTCAGCCTGGAAATCACCGACATGGAGCAGCTCTCGCGCGTCATTGACCGCATCGCGCAAGTCAAAGACATCGCGAGCGTCAGACGGGTGCAGAAATAACCCCATAACACAATGGATGGCCAAATCTTTACAGACACCAACCCGCCTGCGGAATTTGAATTGATATAGCCGTCCACCGAAAGTTTCAGACAAGGCGCGTCGCCGAAGACAGTACGCCTTGTCCGAAACTTTCGGTGAACGGCTATAAATACGGGGCGGTTTAGTGGGGCGAACTTTGATTTTATAGTCTGGATGTCCCACAGATTGCGTGGGATACAATGGGACGCGGCGGGATGATATGGCAATCCGCAAAACAAAAACCGCCGTAAATACAGCGGTTTTTTTGGGAGATACGAGACGCTATGGTAAAGCGTGATGGGGTGGATGATGGGAATCGAACCCACGACCTCCGGAATCACAATCCGGCGCTCTAACCATCTGAGCTACACCCACCATTGAAAAGAAATCCTGCTTGGCGCACCCGACAGGACTCGAACCTGTAACCTACGGCTTAGAAGGCCGTTGCTCTATCCGGTTGAGCTACGGGCACGTTTCGGGTTGCTGGTCGGAGTAGAGGGATTTGAACCCCCGACCCCCTGGTCCCAAACCAGATGCGCTACCAGACTGCGCTATACTCCGCCAAAGGATGAGGCGCGCATTTTAGTGAGCGCCTCCGGTGCCGTCAAGCGGTTTTCGTGGTTTTTCTGCGCGCGTGTTTAATCCGGCAAATTGGCGATATCGTCCTTGTTCTCGACATGGAATGCTTCTGCCGGTTTTTCCGGGGCGGTGGCGGTATGGCGCGTTTTTTCTTCGGCGCGGTGGCGTATATGCAATGGTGGTGCGTTGCCGTCCTTGTCCTGGCCAAAATAGATTTCCATATGCGGGAATGGCATTTCAATGCCCGCCGCATCGAAATAGATTTTCACCAGACGGTTATAGGCGCGGCCAACAATCCATTGGTCGCCCGGCGTGGTTTTGATGGAAACGCGCAGCATCACCGCGCTATCTGCCAATTGCGACACGCCCTGAATGTTAATCGGCTCCAGAATGTAGCGCTTCATGTCGCCCTTGACCAGTTCGTTGAATGCCGCACGTAATTGTTCCATCGCTTCGTCGATATTTTCGCGGTAGGCAATGCCGTATTCGGCGATATGGTTGGCGTGGCCGCGCATATAATTGGAAACGCGGGTGACGTTGGAAAAGGGAATCAAGTGATAGGTGCCGGAGCTGTCGCGGATGCCAACCGAGCGGATGCCAACGTGTTCGGCGCGGCCGGTAATGCCATCGACGGTGACAATATCACCGGTGTTAATCGCGTTTTCAATCTGGAAAAATATCCCGGTAATAACATCTTTTACCAATGTTTGCGCACCGAAACCGACCGCCAAACCGAATACCCCGGCACCGGCAATCAGCGGGCCAATGTTGATACCGATTTCGGTAAGAATCATGATAACGGTGCTGGTAAATATCACCACCGCCCAGGCGCTGCGAAAGAGCGACAACAGCGTTTGTGTGCGCACGCTTGGCGCGACACCGATTTCCGCGCTCAAGTAGCGCTCGATGAAGACCACCGACACCAGCCACATCACGATGGCGACCAGCAGGATAATAAAGATATTCCAGAATTTGCCCATTAACAGCATTCCGCGCGGCGATGCTGCCCAAGCATCCAAATCAATGACTTCCCAGGCACCGAGCAGGTTGAAAAAGACCAGCCAGATGAGGATAAAGCGCAACAGGCGTAAAGTGAGCGGCACATAGAAATTCAGTCGCCGCTCAATGCCCGGCAAACGTCGTGCCGTTTCCGGGGAAAAGCGAATGGTGCGGTGAATGTATTGCGTCATCAGCGCGGATAATAGCAAGCCGCTGCCGACCCAAAGAATGGTATAAGAAGTCGCGCGCAAGACAAACGGCAATTCTTTCTCGCCGCTGAGCAGGTTCAGAATGAGCAGCATGAAGAAATAGGCAATTGCCAGCAAATGCCAAATGGAGGCAAAGATACGCAATGCGCCGGCATAAATGACGCTATTGGTTTCTTCCGCATAATGGCGTAATGCTAACCGCACCGCACTGCGTTGGCGAATAACGACCACCATGCCGTAAATAAAAGCGGTCAGTGCCAATAGTGCGGAAAAGACCATGCCCAATGATGGCGACAAATTGATTTTAATCAGCGGGAATGCCACCAGATAGCCATAGCCCAGCAAATGCAGCAAATTGGCAAACCAGCGGTTCCAATAGGCGGCGACATTATCGGTGCAAGGCAGAAGGCGTAATCCCGGATAGCGCGGATAGAAAA
>NZ_CALJAH010000177.1 GCF_938028185.1 uncultured Cardiobacterium sp.
TGCGGGCTTCGCCCTGCAGGGGAGGGGGATTTTTCAAATTGCAAACAGCCTCTAGAACCGCCCCTACGGGCTTTGCCCTGAAGGGGGAGAGATGCAAATTGTAAACAGCCCTTAGTACGGCGAGGCGGCGCAATGCCGTACAGGGCCTTGTGAGGATTATATAAATCAAAGCCAGTCGCGCGGCTGGAGATAATCCGCCAGCCGCGCCTCGGCGCTGCCCGCAGGCGGCTGGTAGTCGTATTCAAAGCGCACCGCAGGCGGCAGGCTCATCAGGATGGATTCGCTGCGGCCGCCGCTTTGCAGGCCGAAATGGGTGCCACGGTCATAGAGCAAATTAAATTCCACATAACGCCCCCGGCGATAGAGCTGGAACTCGCGTTCGCGCACACCGTAATCCGTGCCCTTGCGCGCCTGGACGATGGGCAAATAGGCGGCGAGGTAGGCCTCGCCCACGCCTTGCGTAAACGCCAGCGCCTCGGCAAACGTCAACTCGTTGAAATCATCAAAGAAAATGCCGCCGATGCCGCGCATCTCGCCCCGGTGCGGCAGATAAAAATAGCGGTCGCACCAGTCCTTGAAACGCGGGTAGAGCGCCACGCCATAGGGCGCGCAGGCGGCGCGGGCGGCTTCATGCCAGGCGCGGCAGTCCTCGTCGAACGGGTAAAACGGGGTGAGGTCGAAACCGCCGCCGAACCACCAGTCGCGCACCGCCTCGCCATCGCGGGCGATAAAAAGGCGGATGTTGGCGTGGCTGGTCGGCAGATACGGATTGCGCGGGTGGATGACCAGCGACAGGCCGAGCGCGCTGAAGGCGCAACCGGCGAGATGCGGGCGCTTTTCGCTGGCGACGGCGGGCAGGTGCGCGCCATGCACCACCGAGACATTCACCCCGCCCTGCTCAATCACCGCGCCGTCTTTCAGCACCATCGTCGCGCCGTGGCCGCCGAGATTGCCGTCCGCGCCGTCGCGTTGCCAGCGGTCGCAATGGAAGGGCTTGCCGTCTTCGGCGGCGAGTGCGGCGGTAATACGTTGTTGCAAGTCGCCGAGAAAGCGGACGAATGCGTCGATGGATTCATTCTGAATGTGCATGGAAATCTCCCCTATAAAGTCGTCATCCATAATTTGACGGCAAAGCCGATAAACAATAATCCTACCAATGCCATACCCAACGCGGCAAGCGCGCGCGAATGGGCAAAGAAACGAATCAGCCGCCCGCCAGCGAAAGCCAGCACATTCAGGTAGGTGAAGCTGATACATTGCAGAATAAAGCCGAGAATAAACAAACTCCACACCGGATTGGGCGCATCGTCGCGCACAAACTGGGTAAAGAAAGAGAGAAAGAAAATAATCGCCTTGGGATTCATCAGGCTTAACGTTAGCGCGCGCTGGAAGAAATGCTGTTGCTGCACCTTTTGCGTGACCGGTTGGGTATTGCGCCGCGTTTGCCAGGCGAGCCAACTGCCCTTGAGCAGATTCAGCGCGAGCCAAACCAGATAAAGCCCGCCTGCCAGTTTGATGGTATGAAAAATGGGCGGGTAGGCTTTCATCAATGCGCCCGCGCCGAAAATGGTCGAGAGAATGAGGACACTATCGCCGAGGACAATGCCGCCAATGGTGCGGTAGGCGGCACGCGCGCCGTATTGCCCGGCAACGCTCAGGCAATACAGCGAATTGGGGCCGGGGACGAGAATAATGGCAATGGCGCCGAGAATGTACTGGTATAAATCATGAATGCCGCTCATCGCGTTTCCTCCCGGCAATAATCCAGTTCGGTTTTGACCAGCGCATAACCGGGGCTGCGCAAATGAACGCAGCGGTTATCGCGGGTGAGAAAAAAGCGTTTTTCCAGAATGTTGCGGTAGGTCAGCACCACCGCTGCGCTGCAATCGCCATTGACCGGGCAGGGCTCAATCTGCTGCATTTCGGTGGCAACGGTCTGGTTGATGCGCTGATAGATAAACAGGGTCGCGGCAAAAGCGGCGAGGTAAATCACAAAACTGGCGAGCAACAATCGCAATCCTTTGAAAGGAAAAGCGGCGCGGTTTGCCATTTTTCGGTAATTGACGGTGAGATAAACCACATAGGCGAGGTAATAGACCGGCAGCATGATGAGCAAGGTGCTCAAATAAAATTCCCCGGCAATGGCACAGGTAATCAGGGCGGCAAGGACAATAATAAAATTGTAGAGAAAATGGATTTTTTGCATGGCGGTTGGGATTAAAAATGTGGCATGGTGCCGCTTTTGGCGCGGGCAGTAATGGCGCGGATGAAGTCGCCTTTGGCATTGGTATAACCATCGCGGTCGTGTTCATACGGTTTCCACAGCGACAGTTTCAGTGCTTCGTATTGCCTGGCAATGGCAGGATGCTCCCGCAGGTAATCGCGGAAATAATATTCGTCATGGTCGCCGGGCAGGCGCAAATGAATGTGGAAAACCCGTTCGGCAAATCCTTCGGGGGTATAGCCCTTGTTGAGCGAGATGCGGGTATCACTTGCCGACATTTGCAAATAACCGTGGGCAAGCAGAATGTTGGCGGCGTTTTGCAGCGTGGCCGCATCCGCCACTTCAATCAGAATGTCGATAATCGGTTTTGCCCAAATGCCGAGAATGGCGGTGCTGCCGATATGGGCAATGGCGCGGATATGGCCATGCAGCAGCTGTTGCAAGTGCCGGGCTTCTGCGGCGTACCAGTCGCGCCATTCATCGCGGTGCGGGGTGAGCTGGATGGGAAAGAGTTGCCAGAGTTCCTGCAGGCTCATTTCCGTGAGCGGTTTGGTCATGGTTTTACGTTTTACATACAGGGTAGCGGGGAGGTGTATGTAAGCGGGCGTTATTCTGTGGCAAGCGGGATACCGAGCCACGCCGCGACGGTTTGCATCGCCGCCAGACCGTGTTCGCTGGCGAAGGCGGTATGGGCGCTGGCGGTGGCGGGGGTTGCGGCAGGGCGGTCGCTGGCGTGGGCGCGTGCCTTGTCGCCCAGTTGGCGGCGTTCGCCGTATTCAAAGCTGCTGAAGGTGCGGCGCAGGAGCGGCAGCAGTTCGGTGAAGTGTTCGGCGGTGAGGCCGCGCAGCCAGCCGTCTACTATCTGCCACAGCGGTTCGTGGATGAGCAGCACCGTGCCGGACTGGTAGAGGAAGCCTTCCAGCCAGTGCGCCGCGTGTTCCGGCGGGTTGGCGGCGGAGAGGTGTTGCGCAAGCTGCACGGCGCTTGCGTCGGCGTCAATGTGTTGCTGGTCGAAGAGTTGTCGCGTGGCGCTGCCAGAGAGCAGCGGGTGCGCGTTGTGCGCGGCGAGGATGGTTTCGAGGAAGCGCTGCCAGTAAGCGGCGAGCGCGGCGTTATTGAGCAGGCCGATTTGGTAGTCCGCCTGGCGGATGGGTTCAAAGAGGGCGCGGGCGCTGTCGTAGTCGATGTTGAGGCAGCCCTGCACGCCACCGGCGGCAAGCCGCGCCAGCAGGGTATCGAGCACGGCCACGAGCGGCGCGGGGTCGTAGTCGCGCACGCTGCCGTAGCGCACGGTGTCGGCGAGGTTCGGCAGGGCGGCGAGAGTGTCGGCGAGGTTGTCGTGGCTGGCGGAGAGGTTGGCGATTTGCGCGGTGATGCGGGCGACGAGTCCGGGCAGGTCGGCGGGGATGACTCGCGCGAGCAGCGCGGTCAGTTCGGCGAGGCTGCCCGCCTGTTGCAGGCGCTCGCTGACGTAGCCGCTGACGGCTGTGGCGAGGGTGTTGCCGTAGATGGCGCGTTCGGTGAGGGTGATGTGCTGTTCGGGCTGATAGAGGTACGACCACGCTTCTTTGTAGGTGCCTTTGCCGCGCACCGGCAGGGCTTCCGCGCCGTCGATGCCGAGCAGGTTCAGGCGGTGGATGAAGATGCTGCGTTGCAGGTCGAGCGGTTTGCGCAGGTCGAGTTCGAGGGTTTTCGCTTCGGCAGTTTCTATGAGGCGCAGTTTTTTGCGCTGCGCGGCGACGTCAGCGATGAGCGGCAGTTGCGGCGTCGCGGCGGGGACGCTGCCGATGGCGTCGCCGACCAGCCATTCGCGGCTGATGAGTTGCAGCACGGTGTCGTCGCCCATGCCGATGATGGCGGTGAGTGCTTCGAGATGGTCGGCAAGGCGCGGCTGGCTTTGTCCGCGCAGCGCGGCGCTGGCATTGGCAAGGCGCACGGTTTCGATGACGTGCGCGGCGGAGATGTCGTGTCCTTTGCCACGCAAGAGGGCGGCGGCGCGGCCAATCCAGCGCACGCCGTCGTCGTCGGGATGCGCCCAGAGGTGGGCGTACCAGGCGGGGGCGGCAAGGCCTGCGCCGTAGCCGCTGTCCAGGCTCAGACGGCTGTTCGTCCACGGTATCCAGGTGCAATCGACTTTGACTTTCGCCAGGCCTTTGAGCAGGGCGTTGTCGTCCTTGGCGGCGGTTTTGGCGACCAGCGCCGGGACGTGCCACGCGCCGCAGACGACGGCGATGCGTTCGTAATTTTTTTCTGCCTGACGCTGCATTTTGCGCATCCACGCTTCGCGCAACAGGTCGCGCGGGTCGGCCTCGCCACGCGCTTCGCGCAGGGCGGTGACGGCTTCATGGACGGCAGCGAAAAGGTCGGCGCTGTCGCGGCGCTGCTCAACCAGCGCTTCCCAGAAGGCTTCACCGTCGGGCAGCCCGGCAATGGCGGCGAGTTCGTCGAAAGGGTCGCCGGAGCAGGGCAGGGCGGGTGCTTCTTCTTGTTCTTCGGCTGCTTCGCTGTCGTTTTCTTCGCCGTCGTCGGGCGCTTCTTCTTCGTAAAGGCTGTGCGCTAGCGGTAAATCGAAGAATTGCAGGGGAATGCCATTTTCGGCGGCGTAGCGCATCGCCTGCCATTCCGGCGAGAAGGCGGCGAAGGGGTAGTAAACGGCGTGCTGCGGCGCATCCGGGCGGTAGGCGAGCAGGGCGACGGGCGGTTGCATTTCCGCGTCGGCAGCAAGCGCGAGCAGCGCATCGGCTTCGGGCGGCCCTTCGAGCAGGATGCAGTCGGGCTGGTAGTCGCGCAGGGCGGCGAGCAGGTGGCGGGCGGAACCCGCGCCGTGGTGGCGGATGCCAAAGTGTTGGGTGGTCATGGTTTTCTCAGCGAAGTGGCGAAGTAGCGAAGTAGGGGCGGTTAGCGAGGGACGAGCGTAACCGCCCGTTGGTTCGTATGGTAATCCACACAAAGCCCTGTACGGTGTTGCGCCGCTGTACGCTTTCAACGGCGCGCCTTGTACAGAATCCTGCGTGTATCGCTGAATTACAGGTTTGGGGCAATATTTTTGGGCAGGGTTCTGAAATATACGCTGCTTCAGAGATAGCCAACCTGCATCGGCGGTAATGTTACGGACGCTACCCCCACCCCAACCCTCCCCCGCTGTGGGTGCTGGCGCACCCTGCGAGGGAGGGGGCAAACTGGCGGTATATCGGCAACGGCTGACTTTGGTCATTCTGTTGTCCGTCAGCATACTTTTCAAGAGACCATCTGTTGTTATTCACCAAATACTCCCGGTTCAATAATGCCGCACCAATTTTCGGGATAGATATTCGTTGCAACATAACGGTGAAAGGTGGAGTACGGCCAGTTTTTGACTTGGCCAACCAAACCATGTTTCAGCGGATTCAGGTGAATATAGTCAAAATGGCGTTTGAAATCAGCTTTATCACGGATGCAATGTTCCCAAAAATGGCGTTGCCAGATTTCCCGACGTTTTTCTTGTTGCAAGGATGCGCCGGGAATGGCGGTTTGGGGCAGGTTACGGCTAAACCGATTTTTTATCAGGCGCCAACGCAGGGAAAAATCGCTGTCGCCTTCGGGCAATTGCCAAATGCAGTGCATATGCTCCGGCAATACGACCCAGGCGATGATGGTAAAGGGATGTTTTTGTCTGACGTTACGCACGCTCTGGCGCAGCAGGTTTATTTCCCGAATGAGCAGGTCATTGTTTTTGGCGTTGCCGCAGATTAACGGTAAAGAACCATGTGCCGCCATTGCGGTAAAAGCGTTTGTAGTTGGCCATATGTTTTGATGTTGGGCAGATTGCCATTTGATTGGAACGGGCGGTTACGGCTTCGCCTAACCGCCCCTACGTTTTAGACGTTTATGCCATGTCGCGCGCGGCGCGGTAGAGGTCTTGCCAGCCATCGCGTGATTTGACCACGGTGTCGAGGTATTCCTGCCAGACGATTTTGTCCTGCACCGGGTCTTTGACGACCGCGCCGAGGATGCCCGCGATGAGGTCGTCCGCTTTCAGCGCACCGTCGCCGAAATAGCCGGAGAGCGCCATGCCGTTATTGACCACGGAGATGGCTTCGGCGGTAGAAAGGGTGCCGCTGGGGCTTTTCAGTTTGGTTTTTTTGTCGGCGGTGAGGCCAGCGCGCAGTTCGCGGAAGATGGTGACGATGCGGCGGATTTCTTCCAGCGCCGGTTTTTCCGCAGGCAGCTTCATCGTGTGCTGGTAGCTTTCCACACGGCTGCGCACGATGTCGGTTTCTTCGTCCAGCGTCGCCGGTAGCGGCAGGATGACGGTGTTGAAGCGGCGTTTCAGCGCGCTGGAGAGGTCGTTCACGCCCTTGTCGCGGTTGTTGGCGGTGGCGATGAGGTTGAAGCCGCGCACCGCCTGGATTTCGCTGTTCAGCTCCGGCACCGGCAGCGTTTTTTCGGAGAGGATGGTAATCAGCGTGTCCTGCACGTCAGCGCCGATGCGGGTCAGCTCTTCGATGCGCGCCAGTTTGCCCGCCCGCATCGCACGCATGACCGGGGTTTCTACCAGCGCCTGTTCGCTCGGCCCTTTGGCAAGCAGTTCGGCGTAGTTCCAGCCGTAGCGGATGGCTTCTTCGCCGGTGCCTGCGGTGCCTTGCACGACGAGGGTGGAATCGCCGGAGACGGCGGCGGCGATGTGCTCGCTCACCCAGCTTTTGGCGGTGCCGGGCAGGCCGTAGAGCAAGAGGGCGCGGTCGGTGGCGAGCGTGGCGACGGCGATTTCCATCAGGCGGCGGTTGCCGATGTATTTGGGCTTGACGGTAAAGCCGTTTTTCAGCTTGCCGCCGATGAGGTAGGTGACGACGGATTGTGGCGAGAGTTGCCAGTTGTCCGGCACGGGGTGGCTTTCTTGTTGTTTGAGTTCGTGCAGCTCTTCGGCGGTTTGCTGCTCGGCGTGTTGGCGCAGGATGTCGTTCATGGGGTTCCTTGTGAAGGTGAAGGGGATGCCGGTTGACCGGGTTAATGGTATCCGGGGTTGGTTGTTAATGCCAATGGCGCATGGGAGGGCGTCAGAATGCGGCTTTACCGGCACTGGTAGCTTTCCGCCTTGCTGGCGTCGCCGCCGCTGTAGCGGGCGATTTTCGGCCAGGCGCAGAGTGGCATTTGCTTACCGTTCTCGTGGGTGGCGGTGAGCTGCTCCGGCGCGGTGTTTTTGTCGTGCCATTGTTCGAGTGCGGTGAGCGGGTCGAAGTCGCTGTAGGCGTCGCCACCGCCGCAGTGGGTCATGCCCGGCACCATGTAGAGGCGGGCGAAGCTGTCCGTGTTGGCGGTGTCTTGTTGTAGTTGGGCGAACCAGTCGCGCTGGTCTTTCGCCGAGAAGACGGGGTCGGAGACGCCGGTGATGATGAGTAGTTTGCCGCCGCCCGCGCGGAAGGTATCAAGAACGGTGCTGACGGCGTCATTTAGCGCGCCAGTCTGGTAGGTTTTCGCCGGGTCGCGGTCGAAGTCGAAGGTGGCGGGGTCGAAGTCCGGGTTGTACGGCGTCATGAAGTATTGGGTGAGCGAGCCGCTGCCGAGGGTGATGTTGCGCGCATCCGGCGTGGCGGTCTGCGAGGAGCCCAGTTTCCACGCGCGCCAGCCGGGCTGGTTGATGCCGCTGTCGTAGTACCAGCCACTGTAGATGGCTTCGCCGTGGCGGTTTTTCGCGCCGTCGAAGATGGCTTTGAGCGCGGCGATTTTTTCTTTGGGCAGGTTGAGGCTGGCGGGGTCGAAGTCGCAGTGTTCCCAGGCGTTGATGTAGCCGTCCTTGAGGCCGTCGTTGGCGTCGCAGCGGGCGAGGACGGCGGCGGAGACGGTGTCAAGGTCTTGTTGGGTAAGCGCGTTGGCGAGTATTTTTTCGCCTTTGTCATTGGCCGGGGCGATGTTCATCAGTTGCCGGGTGTCCCAGACTTCGGCGATGGCGGCGCGCGAGAGGCGGAAGCCGGGGTTGCCGGCGATGACGCCGTCGTATTCGAGCGGGTAGCGTTGCGCGGCGATGAGTGCTTCGCGACCACCGTTAGAGCAGCCCATGAAGTAGTTGTGCGCGGGCGCACGCTGGTAGGCGGCGTGGATGAGCGCTTTGGCGACGGTGGTGGTTTTGCCGATGGCCTGGTAGGCGAAGTCCAGCCGTGCCTGTTGGTCGGCGCCGAAGTCGGGCGTTGGCGTCGGGTGGCCGCCGTCCATGCTGACCACGGCGTAGCCGCGCATCAGCGCCGGGGTGGCGTGGGTTTCGCGCCAGGGAATGCTGCCGACGGCCGGGGCGACGAAGCCGTCCACACCGCCGCCGCCCTGGAAGAGGAAGCGGTTGTTCCAGGCAGCGGGCAGGCGGAGCTGGAAGCGGATGCCGTAGGGCTTGCCATCCGCGCCGGTGCGCGCACCGTATTCGCCTTCGATGAGGCAGTGCGCCCCGGCTTTTTGGCTGTTGGCGGAGCCGCCGGTGAGGGCGGACATTTTGTCGGCGGCAATGTCGCCGTCGCTCCATTCGGCGCGGTCAATGCGGGTGTTGGCAACGGCGGTGTTTTTCAGCGCGGCGCACTGGGCGGCGTCAAACTGCGCCAAGGCGGGCGCGGTGGCGGTAATGGCAAGGGCGAGCAGGGTTTTGCGGGTCATGCAGGTTCTCCGTGGTTGAAAGGCTGGGATTGTACCCCGTAACGGCGGCGGCGCGAGCTTCGGGTAGAATCGCGGCAAACCACCACCGGAGTCTGTCATGTCCCACGTTCACACCCACAACAAAGCCGTGCTGAAAGGCGCGCTGTTGCTCATCGCCGCCTTCATGCTGGTCGAGGTCGCAGGCGGCCTGCTCACCAACAGCCTCGCGCTACTCTCCGACGCCGGGCATATGTTCTCGGATGCGCTCGCGCTCGGCCTCTCGCTCGCCGCCTTCTACTGGGGCGAGCGCCCCAACACGCTGCGCAACACCTACGGTTTCCGCCGCAGCGAAATCATCGCCGCCGCGCTAAACGGGCTGACGCTCGCCGCCATCGTCCTCTGGATAGTGATTGAAGCGGTGGGGCGGCTGCTGCACCCGCCGCAAGTCGCTTCCACCGGGATGCTGGTGGTGTCGGTGCTTGGCCTGCTGGTGAACATCATCGTCGCCGTGTGGATGCACCGGGGCGGCGACATTCACGGCAATCTCAACATGAAAAGCGCCTACCTGCACGTCTTGGGCGACCTGCTCGGCTCGGTCGGCGCGATACTGGCGGCGCTGCTGATGCTCGCCTTCGGCTGGCGCTGGGCCGATCCCGTCGCCAGCCTGCTGATTGCCGCACTGATTGGCAAAAGCAGCTACGGCGTGCTGAAAAGCGCGCTGCACATCCTGATGGAAGGCAGCCCGGCGCATATTGATGAGGCGCGGCTGCTCGCCACCCTGCGCGCCGCCGATGGCGTCATCGCCGTACATGACCTGCACCTGTGGACGATTACCAGCGGCCTGAACGCGCTCTCCTGCCATATCGTCGTCGCGGGCGACCTCTGCGTGCGCGAAGCGGAAGCCATCGTGCAGAAAATCGCGCACGAACTGGAACACCACGGCATCCAGCACAGCACCATCCAGACGGAAAGCGAGGCGCACGGCCACAGCGACAGCCTCGTCTGCACCTGCGCGGCGA
The DNA here is from genome assembly GCF_938028185.1 of uncultured Cardiobacterium sp. Classification (GTDB taxonomy): domain Bacteria; phylum Pseudomonadota; class Gammaproteobacteria; order Cardiobacteriales; family Cardiobacteriaceae; genus Cardiobacterium. The sequence goes on from NZ_CALJAH010000177.1 coordinate 9,838, forward strand.
ACGGCGGCGCGCATCATCACCATGACCATGAAGGGCATCATCATTAGACTTCTTTCCAAACCAGGAAAATCGGATAATTATTCATGACATCACATTAATTTTGTCAGGAAATGAAATACGAAGAACTCAAAATGCTGCCACCTGAAGACTTTCGCCGGTTTTGCGGTGTCAAGCCCGAAACCTTTGCCGCAATGCTCTTGGCCTTGCAGGAGGATTATCAGAAAAAGCATAGACGCGGCGGCAGGGAGGCACACATCAGTCTCGAAGATAAGTTATTGATTACCATGACTTATTACCGGGAATACCGCACGCAGTTTCATATTGCCGCCGAATTTGGCACAACAG
>NZ_CALJAH010000178.1 GCF_938028185.1 uncultured Cardiobacterium sp.
GGAGGGGCGGGGTGGGGGCAGTAAACCATCCGCGTCAGCGACTGCATATAAAACGAATTGTAAACAGCCCCTAGAACCGCCCCTACGGGCTTTGCCCTGAAGGGGGAGAGATGCAAATTGTAAACAGCCCCAAAGATTGGCGCGCTTATTCAGGCAGGTTTTTGCATTGGCTGAAGGCTTCGGTGTCCAGAACGAAGGCGTAGCCGTCCTTGTCTTTTTGTAGCGGCAGGATGACAGCGCGGTCTTTGCCGTCAACGTTCATGCGGAGCATGATGCCGCTGTCGCGTCCGTCGCCGGGTTTGCGTCTGCCGCTGCGTTGCGGGTGGCTGTCGCGGATTTGCGGCAGGTGCGCCGTCAGGCATTGTTGCAGCGCCTCGCGCCAGGCGGTTTTGTGGGCGACGGTTTCGGGAATGTGCATCAGCGCCGCCACGCGCGCGCTGTCGCCTTCTGCCAGCGCCTGCATCATTACCCGCAGGGTGTCGCCGCTGTTTTGTCGCACCTGCGCGGGGAGGAGGTCGAGCCAGGCGAGGAGGTAATTGCCTTTGTTGTCCACGGGGGTTTCGCTCATCACCAGCGCGGCGGCGCGGCGGTTGTCGGTGTCCGCCCAGAGCTCTACGAGGTCGATGCCGACGTTGCGTCCGCTGATGGTTTTGCGGGTACCGTTCCAGTCGCGCGCAGCGCTGTCGCCCTGTTTGACCCAGGCGATCCAGAGGCGCATCGGCGCGAGGTAGTAGTGGCGCGCGATGACGGTGTAGTCGGGTAACAGCACCATGTTTTGGTATTCGATGCGGTTGGCGACTTCGGCGTAGGGGTCGGCGGAGACTTCTTCGAGGAGCGGGAAGGGTTTGTCGGCGGCAGACGCGGCGATACTGGCGAGGGCGAGGAGCAGCAGGATTTTTTTCATGGGTTCTCCGGTTGTTGGGGGAGTGTTCCGCCCTGCGCATCGCTGCGCCATTCGTCGGCGACCAGGTAAAGCGGGCGCTGTTTCACTTCTTCAAAGATGCGGCCAATGTACTCGCCGATGATGCCGAGGCAGACGAGCTGCACGCCGGCGGAAAACATGATGCCGGCGGTGAGTGTCGTCCAGCCCGGTACGTCGCGACCAAAGAGCAGCGTTTCCAGCACAATCCAGATGCCATAGCAGAAGGAGGCGAGCGAGACGAGAATGCCGGTGCGCGAAATCCAGCGTAGCGGTTTCAGGGAAAATGAGGTGATACCGACGATGGCGAGTTCAAACAGGCGCGGGTAGTTGTATTTGCTCTCACCGGTCTGGCGGGGTGCCGCCTGGAATGGCAGGTAAACGGTCTTGAAACCGACCCAGGCGTAGAGGCCTTTCATGAAGCGCTGCCGTTCGGGCAGGGCGAGCAGGGCGTTGACCACCTTGCGCCCCAGTACGCGGAAATCGCCCGCGTCCGGGGTGAGGGCGTAGCGGCTGCCGTCCTGCATGAAGCGGTAAAAGCCGCGTTTGAGGAAGCCGAGCAGGCGGTGTTCGTGACCGCGTTTTGCCTGCACGGCGGCGACCATGTCCGCGCCCTGGCGGTGCAAGGCGAGCATTTCCGCCAATATCGTCACCGGATGCTGGCCGTCGGCGTCCATCATCGCCACCGTGTCGCCGGTGGATGCCTGCAATCCGGCGGAAAGCGCCGCCTCTTTGCCGAAATTGCGCGACAGCGTCAAAAGGCGCAGCACGACGTTGTCCGGCAGGCGGGTGGCGGTGCAGACGGCGCGCACGTCATCGCGGCTGCCGTCATCGACGACGATGATTTCCGCCCGCCCCTGTGTTGCGAGGTACGCGGTTAGTTCGGGGAGGAAGGCGGCGAGCGCGGCGGCGTCGTTATAGACGGGGAGGATGAGGCTGAGTTCAATCTTCATGGCTGACTCCTTGCGGCACCACCCAGTACACCACCGCCCGCTTTTCCTGCGGGCGTGGGTAACGCCAGCCGTGCGCGCGCCAGGCGATTTCCTGCCGAATCAGCGTCGCGCCGCGCGCCTGCAAGCCGCGGGCGGCTTCCTCGCAGGCGGCATCGTCGCCGGTGCCGTAAGTGCCGGTGCAGTAAATCGCGCCATATTCCTGCGCCCAGGACGGGTGCGGATTGACCAGTGCGGGCATCGCGTCCGGCACGCCGGGCAGCGCGCGCGGGTGCGATGGCGCGAAGAAGGCGAACGACGCGCTTTCCGGCCAGGTTCCGCCGACCCATTGCAGCGTCTGGCCGGGGAAGCGTTCGGCAAAGGCCGCCTCTACCGCCGCCACCAGCGCCGGGCGGGCGTAGTAATAGCTGGATTTGCCGCGCAGGGCGTTGATGCCGACGTACACCACGCTACCACCGAGAATCAGCAGCGCGATGGTGGCGAGCGGGCGGCGCAGTTGCGGCCACAGCGGCGCTGACGGCAAGCGCGGCGCAAGCTGGCAGGCGAGCCAGGCGGGCAACGCGAACCAGAGCGGAATCGCCCAATGCGTGGTCAAATGGATGCCGAGCAGCAGGTGCAAGGCCAACGTGATGAGCGCGGGCAACAGCGTGAGCGCCAATAGTGAAGCGGCCGGCGCGGCATCGCCCTGACGCGGCAGGCGTCGCCACAGCCAGACAAACGCCAGCCACGGCACGCACCAATAATAAAGACCGGAGAGGGCGAAAGTCGCCATCCGCATCGCGCCGTCGCCGCCCGCGAATTTGCCGGAAAGATACTGGCGGAAAGGAAAATCCAGCGACCATTCCCACCACAAATGCGGCGCGAGCAGCACGAGAAAAACGGCGAGCGCAAGATACGGGCGGCGGTCGGTGTACCAGCCGCGCCACGGGCGGGCGAGCGAAATCAGGAACAGGCTGAGCAGCAGCACGCCGGAAAAATACTTGCCGAGCATCGCCGCTGCCGCCAGCACGCCGAGCGCGACACTCCAGCCGGTTGCCGCCCCCGGTCTCGCCGCGCGGAAAAACACATACGCCGTCCACGGCCAGAGCGAGAGCAGCACCGTGTCGGCGTTGAATTTGGCGGCAAGATTGGCATAAGGCAGGCCGCAGACGGCGAAGACGAGCGCCAGCAACAGCGCGTTATTGCGGCGACCGTCCGGCGGCACCCAGCACGCGGCGAGGGCGACAATGCCGAGCGCGCCAACGGTGGCATTGATATAAGAAAGGAGAAAATACGCCCAGACTTCAGTCGGGAAAACGGCGAACCACAGCCGCACCAGCCAGGCAAACAGCGGCGGATGCTTGAAAGAGCCCCATTCCCAGGTCTGCCCCCAGGCGTAGTTTTCAATCATGTCGCCGTAGCTGTCGAGCGATGGCGAACGCAGCCACGACGCCAGCAGCCACACCACGATATAGCCCGCGAGCAGTATCAGCCACGGCAGTTTTTGGGGGGTACGCATGGAAGTTCCTCGATGGATAAAGCGGGAATTTTATAGCGGATGCGGGCGGGATGGGGTTACTGGTGGCACGCACGGGAGTTTTCGCGGAGGCATAGGGTGCGCCTCGGCGCACCGCCCCGCCCAAGGCTAAAACGGGAGATGGTGGGGCAAGCCCCACCCTACATTATTTATATATGAGAACAGCCGCGCGGGGCGGCTGTCGGGCGGGGCGTTTAGCCGAGAAAATCGTCGCCCGCCGCTTCGTCTTCTGTAAACAGCCAAACCTGGCCGAATTTGCCGTCGCGCATTTCCAGCAGCAGCAAGCCCGGCTGGTCGATGCTTTTGTCGCCGGCTCTTGCCCGCCAGACGGAACGGGCAGGCGATGAGGTCGCCGTTGGCCATCGCCGCGCCGTTGGGCGACAGTTGCAGGGTGTCGCCGGTGTGTTTGATGAGGCCGCCAATCATGCGCAGCACATTTTCCTTGCCCTGATGCGTGCCGGAAAACGGATTGTGGCCGGGCTGGTGCCAGCGGATGTCGTCCGCCATCAGGCTGGCAAAGGCGTTCATGCCGCCGGTCGAGAGGGCGTTGAGGCTGGTGGTGACGGCGTGTCGTTGGGACGGGTCAGCATGGGATGCTCCTATGAAATGACAGGGAGCCGCATTTTAGCACCGCGCCCGCTGCCGCCTTTCATAAACCGCATCGCGCACCCGCCGCATACCGGAAGATTGAACAGGCGCTTAATGGTTTGATTGTTTTGCGGTTGGCGTTTTCTTCGGCGCGTTTTTATTAAATTCTTGGCGGCATTTTCGGGATTATAAAAATTTTTGGGTAATAATTTGATTCGGCAGGGATTGACGCTGCGTTAATTTTTCCTGTATAACTGGCAATGCGCGCTTTCTTCCTGTTCTGCGGTATTGCAAACGGCTGCCGGATACCGTCATAACTCAATTCATGAGGAGTGTTCTTATGGGCGATTTTAATCCGATGCATATTACTTTCGGCGTTTATTTGGTTATTGTGCTGCTGATTGGTCTGGCAGCGTATTATTCGACGAAAAATTTTGATGATTATATTCTCGGCGGGCGCAGTCTGGGGCCATTCGTCACGGCAATGTCGGCGGGCGCTTCCGATATGTCCGGCTGGCTGTTGATGGGGCTGCCCGGCGCGGTTTTTTTATCTGGCATGAGCGAGGCGTGGATTGCCATTGGCTTGACGGTCGGCGCGTATTTGAATTGGCTGTTGGTTGCCGGACGTTTGCGCGTGCATACGGAGCATAATAATAATGCACTGACGTTGCCGGATTATTTTTTCCACCGCTTTGGCGCGCAGGGGCGGGCGATGAAGGTTATTTCCGCCGCGATTATCCTCTTTTTCTTTACGATTTATTGTGCCGCCGGGGTGGTCGCAGGCGCGCGCCTCTTTGAGAGCCTGTTTGATATTACCTATGCGCAGGCGATGTGGCTCGGTGCGGGCGCGACGATTGCCTATACGTTTATTGGCGGCTTTCTCGCAGTAAGCTGGACGGATACGGTACAGGCAACGTTGATGATTTTTGCGCTCATTCTGGCACCAATCATGGTGCTGGTTGCCGTGGGCGGTTTTGATGATGTCGCCCTTTCGATCGGCAAGGTCGCGGCGGAGAAGGGCAAGGATTATGGTGAATATAGCGGTATTTTTGCCGGGACGACTTTCCTCGGTATTGTTTCAACCGCCGCCTGGGGTCTGGGTTATTTTGGCCAGCCGCATATTCTCGCCCGCTTTATGGCCGCCGACAGTGTCGCCTCATTAAAACCGGCGCGCCGCATTGGCATGACCTGGATGGTTTTGTGTCTCGGCGGTGCTATTGCGGTTGGCTATTTTGGTATTGCTTATTTTGGCGCGAAGCCGGAGGAGATTGGCACTTTGGGCGGCAAAGAGGAGCGGATTTTTATTGGTCTGGCCAGTTTGTTGTTTAATCCGTGGATTGCCGGTGTCATTCTTTCTGCCATTTTGGCGGCGGTGATGTCCACGTTGTCTTGTCAATTATTGGTTTGCTCCAGTGCAATTGCCGAGGATTTTTACAAGGGCTTTTTGCGGCCGAATGCTTCGCAGGCGGAACTGGTCTGGATTGGCCGCCTGATGGTTTTGGCGGTGGCAATGATTGCGATGGTTTTGGCGGAAGACCCGAATAGCAAGGTATTGGGCTTGACTGCTTATGCCTGGGCCGGTTTTGGTGCGGCTTTTGGCCCGGTGGTGATTCTGTCTTTAATCTGGAAACGGATGACGGCAACCGGCGCGCTTTCCGGCATGATTACCGGCGCGGTTGTGGTGGTCGCATGGGCAGAGGCGATGAATCCCTGGCTGAAAAATCATGGCTACCCGACGATGTATGAAATCGTCCCCGGCTTTGTCGCCTGCGCACTGGCAATCGTCGTGGTCTCGCTCTTTAGCAAACCGGCTGCGGGTGTGGTTGAACGCTTTGAGCAGGCCAACCGCGATTATCACGCCAACAAGCACGGCAAAGTGGCTTGATGGTGGTATATTTGACGGGACAGTTTGTTGTCCCGTTTTTCTTTTTTAAGATTATCAAGGAGTTTTCATCATGTTTGCATTTTCCCGTCCACAATCCGCCCTGCGCGATGCGATTACCAATGCCTACCGCCGCGACGAGGCGGAAGCCGTCGCCGATATGCTGGCGCAGGCGCAGTTGAGCGAAGATGAGCGGCGCGAGGCGGAGGCGCTTGCACGCCGTCTGGTGACGCAGGTGCGCGAGAACCGGCGTAAGGCGAGCGGTGTGGATGCGTTGATGCACGAGTTCGCACTCTCCAGCGAAGAGGGTGTGGCGCTGATGTGTCTTGCCGAAGCCTTGCTGCGCATCCCGGACACGGCGACGCGCGACCGCCTCATTGCCGACAAGATTGCCGGCGGCGACTGGAAAAGCCATATCGGCCACAGCCCGTCAATGTTCGTCAATGCCGCCGCCTGGGGGCTGCTGGTGACGGGCAAGCTGACCGCGCAAACGGATGAAAACTCGCTGGGCAACGCGCTGACCCGCGTGCTGGGCAAGGGCGGCGCGCCGCTCATCCGCCAGGGGGTGAATTATGCGATGCGCCTGCTCGGCAAGCAGTTTGTCACCGGGCAAACGATTGAAGAAGCGCTGAAAAATGGCAAGGCGCGGGAGAAGATGGGCTACCGCTACTCCTTTGATATGCTCGGCGAGGCGGCGATGACCCAGGCCGATGCCGACCGCTATTTTCAGGATTACGTCGATGCCATTCACGCCATCGGCAAGGACGCCGCCGGGCAGGGCGTGTACGAAGGCAACGGCATTTCCGTCAAACTCTCCGCCATCCACCCGCGTTACTCGCGCGCGCAGCATGAGCGGGTGATGAACGAACTCTTGCCACGGCTGAAGGAGCTGTTCCTGCTCGGCAAACACTACGACATCGGCATCAACATTGACGCCGAAGAAGCGAACCGCCTTGAGCTCTCGCTGGATTTGATGGAAGCGCTCGTTTCCGACCCCGATTTGGCCGGGTACAAAGGCATCGGCTTCGTCGTCCAGGCGTACCAGAAACGCTGCCCGTTCGTCATCGACTACCTGATTGACCTCGCCCGCCGCAACAAACAGCGGCTGATGATTCGCCTCGTCAAGGGTGCGTACTGGGACAGCGAAATCAAATGGGCGCAGGTGGACGGCCTTGAAGCCTACCCGGTTTACACGCGCAAAGTGCATACCGACGTCTCCTACATCGCCTGCGCGCGCAAACTGCTCGCCGCGCAAGACGCCGTCTTCCCGCAATTCGCCACCCACAACGCCTACACCCTCGGCGTCATCTACCAGCTCGGCAAAGACAAAGAATTTGAGCACCAGTGCCTGCACGGCATGGGCGAAACCCTCTACGACCAGGTCGTCGGCCCGCAAAACCTTGGCCGCCGCGTGCGCGTGTACGCCCCGGTCGGCACCCATGAAACCCTGCTCGCCTACCTCGTCCGCCGCCTGCTGGAAAACGGCGCGAACTCCTCCTTCGTCAACCAAATCGTCGATGAAAACATCAGCATTGACGACCTCCTGAAAAGCCCGCTCGATGCCGCCGCCGCGACCCAGGGCAAAATGCACGCCGCGCTGCCGCTGCCGCCCAAACTCTACGGCGACGCGCGCCCGAACTCGCGCGGCCTCGACTTCAGTAACGAACACACCCTGAAGCACCTCGAAGACGAAATGAGCCGCGCCGCCGCGCAGCGGGTACAGGCGAGCAGCATCACCGCGCAGCCTGCCGAAAGCGAAGCGCCGCACGACGTCAAAAACCCGGCGAACCACCACGACCTGGTCGGCAACGCCGCCTTCATCAAAACCACCGCCATTGACGGCATCATCGCCAGCGCCAAAGCCGCCGAACCCGGCTGGGCGGCAATTACCCCCGCTGCGCGCGCCGCCATCCTGCGCCGCATCGCCGACCTGTTTGAAGCGCACCGCGCCGAACTGATGAGCCTCGCCGTGCGCGAAGCGGGCAAAACCCTGAACAACGCCATCGCCGAAGTACGCGAAGCCGTTGATTTCTGCCGCTACTACGCCCATGAAGCCGAAACCACCTGCGCGCAACGCCGCCCCGTCGGCACCATCGTCGCCATCAGCCCCTGGAACTTCCCGCTCGCCATCTTCACCGGCGAAGTGGTCGCCGCCTTGGCGGTCGGCAACACCGTCCTCGCCAAACCGGCCGAACAAACCAGCCTCATCGCCTACCGCGCCGTGCAACTGATGCACCAGGCGGGCGTGCCGCGCGACGTGCTGCAACTCGTCCTCGGTGCGGGCGACGCGGGCGCGGCGCTGACCCAGGACAAACGCATCAACGGCGTCGTCTTCACCGGCTCGACCGAAGTCGCACAACACATCAACCGCACCCTTGCCGCGCGCGACGACAACCCGGTACTCATCGCCGAAACCGGCGGACAAAACGCGATGATCGTGGACAGCACCGCGCTTGCCGAACAAGTCTGCCTCGACGTCATCAACAGCGCCTACGACAGCGCCGGACAACGCTGCTCCGCGCTGCGCATCCTCTGCCTGCAAGAAGACATCGCCGACCGCACCCTCGCCATGATCAAAGGGGCGATGGACGAACTGCGCATCGACGACCCGGCGGCGCTCGCCACCGACATCGGCCCGGTCATCGACGCCGAAGCACAACAAAACCTGCGCGCCCACATCGACAAAATGAAAACCGTCGCCCGCGCGCACCACGAAACCACGCCCGGCAAAAACACCGACGCGGCCGCCTCCACCTTCGTCGCCCCGGTACTGTTTGAACTGAACAACCTCGACGAACTCCAGCGCGAAGTGTTCGGCCCGGTACTGCACGTGCTGCGCTACCGCGCGGGCGGACTCGACCGCCTCATCGCGCAAATCAACCAAAAAGGCTACGCGCTGACGCACGGCATCCACAGCCGCCTCGACAGCAGCATCGACCACATCAGCAGCCAGATAGAGGCAGGCAACACCTACGTCAACCGCAACATCGTCGGCGCCGTCGTCGGCGTGCAGCCCTTCGGCGGGCACGGCCTCTCCGGCACCGGCCCGAAAGCGGGCGGCAGCTTCTACCTGCAAAAACTCAGCCAGGGCGACGCCTGGCAAGCGCCCACCCCAGACAAAGCAGGCGTCGCCGACGAAAGCGCGCTGCCGAAACTGCAGGCGCTCATCACGCAAAGCGGACTGGACAGCGCCGCCCAAGCGCGCCTCAAAGCGGCAATAGACATCGCGCAAAAAACCACGCTGCGCCACGCCGTGCAAACCCTCAACGGGCCAACCGGCGAACGCAACGAAAACCGCTGGCACCTGCCGCCGCACATCGCGCTTTACGGCGGCGAGCTCGAACAAAGCCTCGCGGCACTCATCCCGGTCGCCATCGCGGGCGGACACCTGCACGTCGCCAAAGAACACCCGCTGGCGCTCCTTGAAAAAACCGCCGACGGACTCATCCGCGTCAGCGCGGAGCCCGTATCCGACCACGCCCGTCACGTACTGGCGCTGGAACCGCTGCCGGTGGCGCTCAAAACCGCGCTCGCCGCCCGCGACGGCGCACTGGTGAAAATCATCGACGCGACGGGCGGGGTGGACATCCTGCCGCTGTACGAAGAAAACAGCCGCAGCACCAACACCACCGCCGCCGGCGGCAACGCCAGTCTGATGGCAATGGCGGAAGAATAAACCGCTGCCGCATAGAGAAAGCCCGCCAATGGCGGGCTATTTACATACACTTGAGCTCTCGTAGTGTATGTATAGCAATCCTCCGAAAGCCTCATACGGCGTTGCGCCGCCTCGCCGTACAACCGCGTACTGTCTTCGGCAGTGCGCCTTGTATGAGACTTTATGAGTATTGCTATAATAACCAAATTTAAATAAGGAGTAATAAGTATGGCTTTTTTTAACAAGAAAAAATTTTCTTTTGATTCTGTTAAACAAGCGGTAAGTGATACTACTGCAAAGGTATCTGATTCAATTAAAAATACTGATTTTAAAGGTGCTATTGAAACAACTCAAAATAAAGTATCTGATTTGTATAACAAAGCTACCGAATCATCTAAAAATGCTTATGAAAATACTGCTAATAGAATTTCTGAATTTTACGAATCAACCAAAGATGCAATTTCGAGTTTTGACTATAGTCAGTTAAAAAATAAAGAATTTTATTATGGAAAGGGAAAAGAGTATGCTAATTTAAGTTCTGAAAAAATATCAGCTTATTTTAAGGGGACTCTAGAGATAGATAAATCCACCATGGAAATGGTGGATGAGGTTAAAAGAAAACTCCCTGTTCCTGCAGAAACAGTAGATGATATTTTTGATCAATGTAAGAAAGAAGCTATTCGTCGGACGATCTCGCTTTTTATGTTAAAGAATTTATCTGATAAAATAGACAGTGCCAGCGAAG
>NZ_CALJAH010000179.1 GCF_938028185.1 uncultured Cardiobacterium sp.
GTACTATCTTGTACTGTCTTCGGCGGCGCGCCTTGTACAGAACTTTGTGAGTATCGCTATAAATTAGGGCAAGTCGGCAATGGATAACCGACCCGTGTCAATAAGGAAGCAGCCAGTATGACTATTCCATATCGGCGGTTATTTTACGAACGCTACCCCCTCCCCGGCCCTCCCCCGCTGCGGGTGCTAACGCATCCTGCGAGGGAGGGGGCAGAACGGCGGGATTTTCAGCAACGGTTGTCGCTGAGGCGGTTTGTTCGCTGTCTCTCACAGGGAAGGGTATGATTTGGCTATAAAAAAACCGGACGCGAGTCCGGTCTTGGTGCTGGCCTGCGGTTACAGGTTTTTGATAACGTCGGAGACGCCTTTGAGCGAGAAGCCCATGGTTTGTTGTTTGTCGCCGACGAAGGCCGCGACTTGCAGCACGTTGCCTTTTTTGATGCTGTCGAGGATGTTGCCTTCCACCGGAATCGCGGCGTTGCAGCCGCCCTGGTCGCAGAAGTCAAACGGGGTGACGACCAGCTCTTTGCCATCGGCGGCCAGTGCCATGCCCGCACGCAGGTTCACGCCCAGCGGCACGGTGATGAAGGCGACAACGCTGTTTTTGGCTTCCGGGATGCGGCGCAGCAGGATGCGGCCGACCGGTTCGCCTTTTTCGTTATTGACTATCTGGATGGCGCCGCATTCGCTGCCCTGGCAGGTGCCTTTCCAGTCGCCGTAGGCTTTGCCTTCGGAGAGTTTGGCGGCGGCGGTGAGGCTGATGGTGGCGAGCGCCGCGACGGCAGCGAGTTTCAGCGTGGTTTTCATGGAATCTCCTGTGTTGGGAAAAAAACGCGGCGAAGTGTATCACGGCGGCCGCAGTGGGTCTATGCAGCTTAACTAACCGGTAAGCTGGCGCGTTATCAGGTGTTTCAGCGGTGGCAGGGCTTGCGAGAGGCGGAGTACGCCGTGGCGCAGGAGCTTCGCCGGCGGGGTTTCGCGGGTAAAGAGTTTGACGATGGCATTGGTGCCGTGATAGAGCGGGCGGGTGTTCAACTGGTGACGGCGGTCGTAGGCGGCGAGCAGCGCCGGGTCGCCGATGTCCCTGCCCTGCCCTGCCTGGCGCAGGATGAGGCGCGAGAGGATTTCCTGGCTTTGCAGGCCGAGGTTGTAACCGTGCGCGGTGACGGGGTGCATCCCGCAGGCGGCGTCGCCGATGAGCGCGCAGCGGTTGGTGTAGAAGCGGCGGGCGTGGACGCCGACCAGCGGGTAGTCATGCACGCTGCTCACCAGTTTCATCGCGCCAAGGCGGTGGTCGATTTGCGCGGCGATGTAAGCGGCGAGCGCGTCGCCGTCCAGCGCCAGGAGTTCCGGTGCCTTGCGGCTGTCGATGGTGACAACGCAGTTGGTGATGTGGTCGGAAAGCGGCAGCAGCGCGAGGGTGTTGCCGTAGAAGAAGCATTCGCTCGCGGTGTGGTCGTTGGAGTGTTCGTGTTCGAGGCGGAAGACGAGGACGTTGCGCCCAAATTCGTGGGTGTCGGCGGCGATGCCCATCGCGCGGCGGACGAAGGAGAAGCGGCTGTCGGCGGCGATGAGCAGTTTGCCGCTGATGCTGTCGCCGTTGTCCAGCGTGACTTGTGCGGCGCTGGCGTCGCTTTGGCAGGCAACCACGCGGCGGCCGGTGTGCCAGCGCAGGTTTTCCTGGTCTTTGACCGCCTCATAAGCGGCGCGGCGGATGATGTGGTTCGGCACGAGGTAGCCGAGGGTGTCTATCGCCTGGCGGTGGCTGTTTTGTGTGGGCACCGGGAAATGCAGGCGGAAGGCGGAGTCGCCATTTAAGACGGAAGCGGCGCGCAGGTAATGGATTTCGCTTTCGGGGAAGCGCTGCCAGATGCCGAGGTTTTCGAGGATGGCCTTGGAGGGATGGGTGAGGGCGATTTCGCGGCCATCAAACGGCGGATCGGCGAGGACGTCCGGCTGGTGCGCCTCAATAATGCTGATGTTGAGCTGGCTGCCTGCGAGTGCACGGCAGAAGGCGAGTCCTGCCGGACCAGCGCCGACGACGATGATATCGGTTTGTTCTTGCATGGGTTTCTCCGGGGTAAGGGGTGATGCGCGCGGGATTATAGCATGGTGATTGGTTAACCCCGGCCAGGGCGATTTAGTTTTGTGAAGTATCAGGCGGGGCGGGGCTTCAGAGTTGGTCCGGGGCGGGCGGCACCGGCGGCAGCATCCGTTTGTGGCGGGAGCGTTCGTGCCACCAGGCGATTTGTTTGGCCGCCTGTTCGCTCACTGTCTCGCCCCGGAGGAAGGCGTCCAGCTCGCTGTAGCGCACGCCCATTTCGTCTTCGTCGGTTTGTCCCGCCCACAGTCCGGCGCTGGGTGCTTTGGCAAGCACCGCTTGCGGCACGCCGAGCAGGCGCGCCATTTCATAGACTTGTTCTTTGCGCAGCGCGGCGAGCGGCAGGACGTCGGCGGCACCGTCGCCGTATTTGGTGAAGTAGCCGGTGTGGACTTCGGCAGCGTTGTCGGTGCCGAGGACGACGGCGCGGTGGCTTTGCGCGGTGGTGTAGAGCAGGATCATGCGCAGCCGCGCCATCAGGTTGCCGCGCAGCACGTTCAGCCGCTCCGGTTCGGGGTTCAGTACCGGCGCGAGTTGTTGCATGGCAAGGTCGTAGAGCGGTGCGATGGAGATGGTGTGGCCGCTGAGGCCTGCGCTTTTTAACACCGCTTCGGCGTCTTGCAGGTCGGCTTCGCTACTGACGGCAGCGGGCAGCATCAGCGCGTGCACCGGGCGGCCGGTGCGGGCGACGAGGTGGGCGCAGACGGCGCTATCGACGCCACCGCTGACGCCGAGGGTGTAGCCATCGAGGTGGTAGAGGTCGCGGCGCTGTTGTTCGAGCCAGGCGATGAGGTAGTCAATGTAGGCGGTGAGGTTCATGGGTTTTCCGGGTTTGTTTGTGTGTGTTTGGCGAATGGCTGTTTACATACAGGGTAGCGGGGTAGGTGTATGTAAATAGTATGTGGCACTACCTGAAACTGCGTGCGTGCCGCCAGTAACCCCACCCCAGCCCTCCCCCACAGGGGGAGGGGGTATATCGGCGGTGGTTTCGGCTGGCGGTTTTCAAATTTACATACGCTTGAGCGCTCAGGGGGTATGTAAATGGTATGT
>NZ_CALJAH010000180.1 GCF_938028185.1 uncultured Cardiobacterium sp.
ATTACATCATGGTGAAAAAGAGCGACGTGCGCGAACTCGACATGAGCGTGGACGAGGCCTTGAAATATGTGATTTCACTGGGCATGGTGATGCCCGACGACGCGCTGGCGCAAAAGTAGCCTGCACCTTAACACCGGACAGGAAACCCTATGCCTTATGTAAATATTAAAGTGACCGGCGGCCGCGAAGCCCCAAGCGCGGAACAAAAAGCCGACCTGCAAACCACCTTCGCCCATCGCTGCAAAAACTGGAAATCGCTTGACTACGTCGCCGGCTGGTTTATCAAGGCCGCTGATTACATGCAGCAGGACGAAAACAGCGCCGCCGCCTTCGTCGCCACCAACTCCATTTGCCAGGGGCAGCAGGTTCCCATCCTTTGGCCGCTCCTCTTTGCGAATGGCTTGCACATCACCTTCGCCCACACCAGCTTCAAATGGGCAAACCTCGCCAGCCACAACGCGGGCGTAACCGTCGCCATCATCGGCATCAGCCGCCGCAACGGCAGCCCGCGCCGCCTTTACAGCCACGACGAACAGGGCAAACCCGTCGTCAAAGAAGCCGCCAATATCAACGCCTACCTCGTTCCCGGCGCCAATATCATCATCGAGAAAGCCTCTAGTCCGATAAGCGAACAAAGCGCGATGGATTTCGGTAACAAACCTGTTGATGGCGGCAACCTGCTGATGAGCCGTAGCGATATGCAGGCACTGCAACTTACTGCCGCTGAACAGGCGCGCTACATCCGCCGCATATACGGCTCTGCCGAATACATCCGGGGGATCAATCGCTACTGTCTTTGGCTTAGCGACGCCGACCTGCCACAAGCAGAACAACATACTGCCATCGCCCAACGCATCGCTGCCGTGCGTGCTATGCGTCTCGCCAGCTCCAAAGCACAAACCGTAGAAATCGCTGCAATCCCGCACCGCTTTGGCGAAGTCCGCCAAAGCGGCAATGAGAGAAGCATCGTCGTTCCCCGCGTCTCATCCGAAAACCGTGACTATCTGCCCGTTGGTTATTTGGAAAATGCAATTATCGCCGACGCTGCCTTCGCCCTCTATGACGCCCCGCTTTGGAGCATGGCACTGATTGCCTCGCGACTGCACCTCGTCTGGATTGCCACCGTCTGCGGCAAATTGGAAACACGTTATCGCTACTCCAACACCCTCGGCTGGAACACCTTTCCCGTACCGCCGCTGACCGAGCAGCACAAAGCCGACCTGACCGAAAGCGCCGCCGCCATTCTCCTTGCCCGCGAAACGCACTTCCCGAAAACCATCGCCGACCTCTATGCCCCCGGCGCGATGCCGGAAAACCTCCGCCACGCGCACGAACGCAACGACGAAATCCTGGAACGCATCTACATCGGCCGCCGCTTCAAAAACGACACCGAGCGCCTGGAAAAACTCTTCGCCCTCTACAGCGAAATGACTACGCAAAAAAACGTCGCCAAAAGCAAAAAAACACGCAAGAAAAAACCGTAGCCCCGCGGGGCGGGTCTTGACCCACCACAACGAACCGCTTGATTTGCGCGGCGGGGCAAGCCCCGCCCTGCGTTTACATACACGATAGCGGGGAAGGTGTATGTAAACGGGGAATCATCAACATCGATGGCAGAGGCGGGAACGCTACCCCCTCCCCAGCCCTCCCCCGCTGCGGACGCTACGCGTCCTGCGAGGGAGGGGGCAGGACG
>NZ_CALJAH010000181.1 GCF_938028185.1 uncultured Cardiobacterium sp.
TTTTGCGTGGGAACCCGCCCGCTGCGGGCTTCGCCCTGCAGGGGAGGGGGATTTTTCAGCCCCTAACTGCGTGTTGGCGGCAGCGACCACAGTTTTTCCAGGGCGTAGTGTTCGCGGGTTTCCGGGCGCATCAGGTGGACGATGATGTCGCCCAAATCCACCAGCACCCAGTCGCGGCTGTCTTCGCCTTCCATGCCGAGCGGCGGCCACCCGGCAGCTTTGCTGTCGTCGTGGATTTTGTCGGCCAGGGCGTGCAGGTGGCGGTCGGAGGTGCCGCTGGCGATGATCATGTAGTCGGCAATGTCGGTTTTGCCGGCAAGGTCGATGGTTTCGATGTTGACGGCTTTGAGGCTTTCGAGGCTTTCGAGGACGAGGGTTTTCAGTTCGCTGGCGTTCATGGGGTTCCTTTAGAAGTTGACGAGCGGGTTGTACGGCGGCAGGTAGGCGATGAGCAGGTAGAGGATGCCGAAGTTGGCGACGATGCTTGCCCAGAAGAAGCCGCGGAAGCGTTTTTGGTTGAGTTTGTGGCGCAAGAATGGCCGCGCGACGAGCGCCCCCGGCCAGCCGCCGAGGAGGCTCGCCAGATGCAGCGCGCTGTTGGGGACACGTTGCAGGTTTTCTTCGGCGGCGCGTTTGTCGTAGCGGTAGAGGGCGACGGTGAGGATGCTGAGGATGGCGCTGGTGATGCCGAGCGGGATGGAGACGAGGGTGAGGCCGAGGAAGTAGAGCAGGTCGAGCGCGGCGTAGGTGTAGCCTTCGAGTTTTTTCGGTTGGCTGTGTTCGGCGATGTCGTAGATGCTGTCTTCCATGATGGCGTGTTCGTGTTCGCGTAACAGTACCCGGCTCGCCTGCCAGCCGCCCTTGTTGCCGGGGATGGCGAGCACGGTCACGGCGGTGTCGGCCGCCGGGCGGCGGTGGTGGTAGGCGAAGGTGCTGATGTGGAAGAACAGGTTTTCGTGGCCGGGCATGAGCTGGATGAAGCCGTAGCCTTTTTCGTCGTTCCAGTTGATGATGCGGCCCTGGTAGGGGGTGTTTTCTGCGAGGTCGAGCGGGATGCGTCGTTTTCTGCGGGGGGGTACGTAGCTCATGCGGGTTGTCGTTGTTGGTTGTTTAGCAGGTGCTGTTTGAGGGTTTGCCAGTAGTCGCCGTGTTCGGCGCCTTTGGTGATGCGGTCGAGTTTGGCCGCCAGACGCAGTTGCAGGCGCAGTGCGCGCGGCGGGTGTTTGCCGAGCGCCGCCTGGTAGCGGCGCTGCTGGCTGTCGTAGATGTTGTATTGTTGGTAGAGCGCGCCGTGGCGGTGCTGCGGTTCGTTGTGCAGGCCGATGAGCAGGCTGGCGTCGCGCTGCAGGAGCCAGGTAATCAGGGTGGTGTCGCGCGGGTTTTCGGCTTGCAGACGGGCGGCGACGCGGTACGCTTTCGGCCAGTCGCCGCCGAGGATGGCGTCGCTCAGGGCAAAGGTGTTGAACTGGGAGAAGTCGTCAAGAAGGTCGGTCAGCAGGGTTTCGTCGATGATGTTTTCGGCCTGCGGGTGGATGGTGAGGCGTTCGATCGCCTGTTTGGCGGCAAAGAGGTTGCCCTGGCAGTTGGCGATGAGCAGTTCGCAGGCGGCGTCGGTCAGGCGCAGTTTGGCCGCTTGCAGGCGTTGCGCGATTTGTTTGGCAAATTGTGGCGGGTACAGCGCTGTACTCACGATGGCGAGGTTGCCCTGGCTGAACAGTGCCTTGTACCAGGCGGTGGTGTGCGGTTTTTCCAGGTTGGGGGCGTAGATGATGAGGCGGCTATGGTCGAGGCGCAGTTCGGCGAGGCGGCGCAGGGTGTCGGCGGTCGCCTTGTCGGCTTTTTTGGCGTCGAGGTGGAGTTCGAGCAGGCGTTTCGGCGCAAACAGCGACGGGGTTTCGAGCTCCTGGATGAGGCTGTCGATGCGGCTGTCGCCGTAGAGGCGTTGGCGTTCGTCGTAGCCGTCGGCGGTGGCTCGGGCGCGAGCGGCGTCCAGCGCTTCGCTGTTGAGCAGTGCTTCGCTGCCGTGGATGAGGGTGATGGCGGGCAGCGGGTGCTGTTTGAGGTGGCGGGGGGCGTCGGGCGCGGCGAGGTTCATCGGGTGCGGGCGTTGGTGTAGCGGATGAGCTTGTCGGCGTTGTCGCGCGCCAGTTGTTGGTGCGCTTCGTCTTCTTCGGCGCTGCTGCCGAGGTAGGTGTTGCTGCGATAGCGCACGTTGCTGCGGCTGCTGAAGGTTTGTTCGCCCAGTGTCGCGCCGTTTTTTTCGAGGCGGATGTGGACGCTGTCGATGAGTTCGATTTCCTGGGTGTCGCCTTTGCCGCCAATGGCGGTGCGGATGCGGTCCTGGTCGGTGGGGTCTATCTGGAGGCGCACCGCAGCGGCATCGTTCAGGGTGATGTGTTGTTGTTGCAAGGCGGCTTCCAGGGCGTTCTGGAAGGTGGGGTCGGCGCCGTTTGGCCAGTGCAGGCTGATTTCGCGCAGGTGGCCGTCGCCGCGTTCGCTGCCTTTGAGGTGGAAGCCGCAGGCGGTGAGGGCAAGGGTCAGCAGGGCGAGGAGCAGGCGTCGTTTCATGGCGGGAGTGTGATGTTCAGGTGGGTGAATGGTAACAGATTTTTGTCGGATGAACGGTTACCCGCGCGCCGCTGCGGGG
>NZ_CALJAH010000182.1 GCF_938028185.1 uncultured Cardiobacterium sp.
AAAATCTCTCCCCTGCAGGGCGAAGCCCGCAGCGGGCGGGTTCCGTGCGTAGGGTGTGTGCCGCAGGCACGCACGAGTTTCCAGCCTTCCCCGCGTGCGGGTCGGCTACGCCGCCACATACGCTACGCACAGCATCCGCCATAGGGTGCGCCTCGGCGCACCATCCGAGCGATGACGCAAAAAACGCCGCATCAAGCGGCGTTTTTTTTATCTCCGTCCTGTCTGAAAAATCCTGTTTACGCCCCCGCCATTTGCACCATCAGCAGCCGTCCGCCCACGCCTTTTTGCAGGAGGATTTGCGCGCCTTCCACCAGTTTGATTTTGCCGCCGGGCGGGATGGCCGTCTTGCCGACAACGTCGTACATTTCCGGTAGTTTTTCGTTTACCAGCCACCAGTCGCCGTTGTGCTGGACGAAGTAGCCAATCCGTTTGGCGTCTGCCGCAGTCAGTTTTTCGTTGGGGAAGACGCGGTTGTCAGCGTGCCATTTGAACAGCGACTGGCCGCTATAGACCATGATGCGGTGGTTGTCCGGGCGGTAGCTGCCACCGGGGGCTTGCGAGTAGAGGTTCAGCACCGGCAGTTTGCCGTGGTGCGGCGTGCCGCAGAAGGGGCAGCGCGGGTTTTTGCTGTTGTCGAAGGCGTACCATTTTTGCTCGCACTGCGGGTTTTCGCAGGGCTGGAGCAAATCCACGGTTTTCACCAGCGCGTGTTCCCATTCGTCGGCGGTCGGCCGCGCCTGCGGGTTGTGCAGTCCTTCGATGAAGGCGCGTTCAAAGAGGCGGCTGATGTAGGGGCCGCAGAGGGTGTAGGGCGTTTTCGCGGTGTCTTTCCACGGCAGTTCGCTCGGTTTGAGTTGCGCCACTTTGATGCGGTTACTCGCGTCTTTGGGGTGCTCGACAAAGAGCGCCTGGCTGCCCATGCTCAGTTCTTCGTCGCGCTGGCTATCGTTGGGGTCGTGGATTTTGTCGCCGCGCAACGGGTGGCGGTAGAGCAGGTACATATAGATGAGCACGGCGAGCGCGTGCAGGTCGGTGGTGCGCGACGGCAGTTTGCGCTTGGGGTCGTTGCGGTCGAGGTGCGCGGTGGCAACGACTTCGGGGGCGATGAAGTCCGGCGTGCCGACGACGGTCGGCGGGTGCTTGCCGGGGACGACGAGACCGTCGATGTCTATCAGGCAGGCCTGGCCGGTGGTGGGGTCAATCAGGCAGTTTTTGTAACCGAGGTCGCTGTGCGAGAGCCCGGCCATGTGCATCCGGCGCACCGCGCGGGCGAGCATGATGCAGACTTTGAGGTGCAGCATCCAGTCGCCCAGCTCGCGCGGGTCGAGGAATTTGTTGCGGTTGTTGGCGCTGGCGAACCATTTGCCGTCCTTGTCCTTGCCCTTGATGTTAAGCATATCGTTGTTGCGGCTGCCGTATTCAAAGAAGAAGCAGCTGCGGTAGAAGGGGACGACGACGCCGAGGCGGCCTTCGTGCTCAACGACGGCGGTCGGCCAGCAGTAGAGGTTTTTCAGGTATTCGCCGCCTTCCTGGTTGAAGATGCGCTCGCGGTACTGGCCGGTGATCATTTCCAGGCGTTCGCGCGTCGCCGGGTCGGCTTTTTCGCGGAAGAAGGCGACGACGTAGTCGCGGTCGGGCGAGAATTTGACGTCTTTCATGCCGCCCTGCGCTTTGACTTCATCGACGAAGCGGACGGTTTCGCCGTTGCTGGCGGTGAGGGTGATGATGTTTTGGCTCATGGTTTTTTGTTCAGAGGGTTGGATGCGGTTAGGGGTTGCGGGCGGCTGATTTTAGCCAGCGGAAATAGCAATGAACGGCAAAGGAAAGCGCCATGCCGCCACCAAGCCAGCCGAAATGGTCGCGGTAAACCGCGAGCGTCAGCCCGCCATAGACCAGAAGGGGCGAGACGAAGTAGTCGATAGCGTCGAGGGTCGTGCGGCTGCGGCGAGCAAGCCAGCGGTGCAGCGGGTAGAGAACGGCGCAAGTGGCGATGGCGGCAAGAATCAGGATTGGTGTGTTCATGGCAATTGCTGGGTGAATGGTTTACATACAGGGTAGCGACTAAGGTGTATGTAAATGAGAGCGCCATGTCAGGGTGATGTTCATCGTGAGCTGTTGCCACGCAGTTGCGCGCGTACCTGCATCAGCGCGAAGCCGAGCAGGTTTTCGCCCAGCCATTGCAGCGGGTCGGCAGCGCGCGGGTCGCTGGCTGCCAGGCCGATGCCCCAGATGCGGTCTTGCGGGCTGACTTCGACGAGGATTTTGTCGCCGGTGTTGAGCAGGAAGGTTTGCAGCGCCGGATTTTGGCTGAATTTGCCGAGGTTGCCGGCGCAGACGATGTCAAAGCGCGCCGCCTGCCAGGTGGCATCATCGAAGTTTGCCACTGCCCGCCCCAGCGCTTTTGCCTTGCCGGGCGAGTCGCTGGCGATGATGGTGGCAAAGGCAACGCGGTCGGCAAAGCGCGCGGCTTTTTGCGCCATCATGTAGTGTTCGGCGGTGGCATAGCGCACGCCGTCCAGGGTAAAGGGCGCCGGATACCATTGGCTCAGCACGGCTTTATCCACTTCGCCCGCGCGCACCGGGGTGTGTCCCCAGAAGAACAGGTATTTGAGCTTTTGTTTTTGCCGGCAGGCGGTTTGCAGCTCGGTGAGGTTGCGGTAGGGCATGGGGTTCCTTTTTTATTTCTAAATAATATGACTTGCCGATTTTTATCGAATTATTCTTTCTTTACCAGTTTTTACTTATAGGGTGCGTAATTAGAAAAACTGTCATAACCGGGATGGTAATAACCACGTCTGCCGCCATCGCAAATGGCAATGCTACCGCTTTGATAGGTGTCATTTTTGGGTCTTCTGTGAGTTCAGCTATTATTTTTACGGGCAGCACTCTTCTTAATTGCTGCTGCGGTATATTTTCTTGCGGACTCTTATATAAACCACCATCCATTTCAAAACAGCGATGCCATGCTTTGCTATCTGGCAGTACGGTAAATCCCATCTCTTTTAACCGTGTTTTTTCGTTGTCGCTAACGGTGTAATAGCGCAGGCAAAGTGAAATTTCAAAAGGACTATCACTACCAACTCGTGCAACATTGTAGGGCAATTGAAGTTCCAAATAATCTTTGGTTATCAAGCCAGATTCATCGGTAAATTGAAATTGTTCTTTCCAGGGTTCTGTTAGCACTTTGTGCAATATTTCTATATTTTCCTGGTTAGATTTTGGCACTGACCTAATGATGAACCAGTATTTTTTACCCTGCATAATCAGGCTGCCTTTTTGGACGGTTGGCAACTCTTTGGCAACTTCGGCAAAGGCAATGATTTCATCATTTTCTATTTCTTCATGGATCTGCTTACCTTCGCCAATAAGCGCTGAAGTAATCATGCACCCCGTCAATAGCAGCGTTGTCATAACGGTAGCGGCGAGCATTAATAGTTTTTTGCGCATGGTGGTTGTCCTCTTTTACGTGTATTTAGGGCAGATGGCAAGCCGTTTTCAGCGCGTTATCCGGTGAGCAGATGCGCTCGCCACGGTATGCGCCGATGCGTTCCAGCACGCCGCCGTTTTTTTCGATAACGCGCCTAGATGCCAGGTTGTCCGGGCTACAGGTGAGCAGCAATTCGCGCAGGCCGAGGGCGTCGCTTTCGCGCAGGGCAAGGGCGAGCATTTGTGTGGCGTAGCCGCGGTTCCAGCAGGCAGGGTGGACGGAGTAGCCGATGTGGCCGCCATAATGGCGCAGGAAGTCGTTGAGTTCGTGGCGGAGGTTGATGATGCCAACTAGGTGTTCGTCGTCCCAGCCGAGCCAGGTGCTGTCGGCGACTTTGGCGACACCGTTTGGCAGTAGTGTGCCAGCGGGTGCTTCATGAAAGGCGAGCCAACTGGCGACATCGGGGAAGAGGTCAAGCGTCGCGCCGTGTAGGGGCAGGCCGGCGTCATGCACGGCGCGGCGGTAGTCTTCGATGGCAGCGCTATCGGCGGCGGTGGGTTTGCGCAGGGTAAGCATGGGAGCGCTGTTCATGTTTGTGTCTCGCCGGCGGCGGGCAGGAAGAAGGCGATGGTGCGGTCGTCGTGGTTGCCGCGCGACCAGAAGCCGAGCCAGTCATGCAGCGCCGCTTTGGGCTCTGCGGCGGCAAGCGGCGCTTGCAGTTCGTCCCAGAGGGTTTGCCAGCGCTGCGGGTTTTCGAGTGCGGCGTCGGTTTCAAATTTGGGGTCGGAGACGCCGTCGGTCATCAGGATGACGGTCGGCGCGGCTGCGGTTTCGATGGTGCGGATGCGGCGCTGGATGTCATCCGGCTGGAGTTGGGCGGCGGTGAGGAATTGGGTTTCGCCGGAGTAAGCGCCGCTGTCGGCGACACCGAGCAGGTGCAGCGCGCCGTTTTCGGGATGCCACAGCGCGGCCGCGCCGTCGCCGACCTGGTAGCCCGCACTGTACCAGCCGCCGCCTGCAAGTGGCAGGGTGAGGGCGATGAGCAGGGTGCAGGAGAGCGCTTTTTCGGCGATGCCCGCTTGCTGGGCGGCGGTTTTGTGCGCGCTGACGGCGGCGTGCAGGGCGTTGGCGATGAGGTTGTCGGCGATTTGTTTGCGGGTGGCGCTGTCGGCGTGCGCCAGTTTGTGGTGCGGTTTGCCGGGGTCGTCGAGCAGGGCGAGGATGGTGTCGGCGACGGCGTTTACTGCCAGTTGTGAGCCGTAGCGTGAGTGGCTGGCGCTGCCCGCGCCGTCGGAGACGATGAGCAGGTGGACGCCGCTCGCTTCGTGCCAGTCGATGCGGTAGTCGTCGTCGCAGTAGCTGCCAACGTGGGCATGGGAGCGGCCACGCACGCGCGCGGCAAGCAGGCGCCCCCGTGGCGTGTCTTGCAGGGTCTCAATGCTGTCTGGCTTGGCGAAGGGGGCACTTTGGTCGGAGGGTTTGTCTTGCCACAGACTTTTCGGGTCGGGGTTGATGTGCAGCGGCTGGGTGATTTCCACGGCTTTGCCGTCGTGGCTGATGGTGATGGTAAGCATGATGTCGCCGCTGGTGGTGGGCGTGCCGTGGATGCGGCGTGCGTCGCCGTCCCAGACGAGGCCGCAGTCCTGGGCAAAGGCGATGTTGAGGACGGGCGCGTCGGGCGGCAGTTCGCGTTCGTAGGGCTGGCCTTCGTTGGCGGGCGGCAGCGGCGAGAGGCTGATGCGCGGCGGTTGTGCCGGGGCGGGCGTGGGGGTATGCGGCGGGAGGGGCATGGCGGGTTCGGGTTTGTCGGCGGGAATGGTCGGGGATTTTGCGTCCGCTGTGTCCGCTGTGTCCGGGGGAGACGGCGGGTTTTCGGCGGGCGGTTCGGGCGGGGTGGCGATGGTTGTTTCTTCATGGTCGAAGAAGGTCATGCCGTCGCCTGGCGCGTCGTGGTTGGCGGCAGGGGCGGTTGCTGTGGCGGCAGGCGGCTCAATCGGGGTTTCTGTAACAGGGGTACTGGCGACGGCAGGCGGGTTTTCGCTGCTGGCAGGGGCGGCGGTTTCGTTTTGTTGACTGCCGGGCGGTATGGCGTCTGCGTTCTCCCCGCCTTCTTCTGCAGCGGGGCGGGGACTTTCTGTTGTCGCGGCGGTGCTGTCTTGCAGGAAACGTTGCCAGCTGTCGCCAAGCTCGCGCAGAAGCGGCTGATGGCGGGCGATGAATTGTTGCAGACGAGCTTCGTCGGCGGTGAGGATGTCTTGCAGGGTTTGGCGGGCGTTCATGGTTTTTTCGGGGGGTGGGTGATGGTTTTGGGTTGTTTGCAATCCGGCGGACAGCCACGCTCCTTTGAGAACCGGGTCAGCGCACGCAGCGACAAGCATTGCTTGCGCAGCGGGAAAGAGGCGTTGGGGTGGGGGGAGCAATCAATTGAAAAACGGGAATTTCAGCTCGTCAACAATATTGCCCACCCCCTCCC
>NZ_CALJAH010000183.1 GCF_938028185.1 uncultured Cardiobacterium sp.
GGTGAGCGATATGATTGATGAGCCGAAATTCCAATTTTTCAATTGATTGCTGCTCTCACTCCAATTCCTCTCCCAGAGGGACTGAAACAGCTCGCGCAGCGACAAGTATTGCTCGCACAACGAGAGAACCCCAACAAACCGAATGCCGAACATATTCCGTTGTTGGGTTACGCGCTGCGCGCTAACCCAACCTACAATAAAATCATCGTGTTATGACTAATTGTAAACGGCTCCCTAAAACCCACCACCCAAGGAGTTCCCCATGAAATTGCCCCGCTTCCTGCAATCCCGCAAAAAATGGCGCAAGCATCAAATCCATAACCTGATCGGCAGCATCGGCGCCGCGCTGGGTATCTTCGTCTTCCTCGCCTACATCCCGCAAATCAACGCCAACCTGCACGGCGCCAAGGCGCAGCCGTTGCAACCGCTGACCGCTGCCGTTTCCTGCGCCATCTGGGTCATGTACGGCTGGACGCAGGAGCCGAAAAAGGACTGGATACTCATCACGCCCAACGCCTGCGGTGTCATCCTCGGCCTGCTGACCTTTCTCACGGCGTTATAAGCGCCCGCCAAAAATCCGGTCTGGCACTTGTGCCCGACATTTTTGATGTCGGCCATGAATGGCGGACCTACGTTTGCTATATGAAAAAGCCCCTGCATGGCAGGGGCTCATCTTTTGGCGGTGCGGCTCAGGCGTCCAGCGCGGGCAGTTCGCCGCCTTGCAGGTAGGCAAAGGTCGTCGGCGGTACCAGCGGGCGCACCGCGTCAAGGTTGCCTGCCGCAATCAGTTCGCGCACGCGCGAGGCGCTGATGTAGGCGCCATCCGCGCGCAGGCGTTCGACGATTTCCAGCGCCAGCGGCGGCGCGGTGGCAAATTCTTGTTGCAGCGCTTCGTTATAAATGGCGGTCGCGGCGCTGTAGGGTTCGTGGCCGACGTAGCGTTTCGTGATACCGAGCGCGGGCGCGATGTGTTCCTTGAAGATGCGGGCGTCCAGCCGCGCCTGGATGGTGGTGACGTCGTCGTCTTCGCGCAGGAAGTAGGAGGGGAAGGTGGCGGCGGAGATGATGTAGTCGCCGGTCGGGTGGACGTGAACGTTTTTCAGCGGCGCGATGCCCGCCTGTACCAGCGCGAGGCGCACCGAGCCGGGGTAGTGCGACAGGTCTTCGCTTAATACGAACAGGTGGACGACGTCATTCTCGCGCGCCGCTTTTTCGACGAGGTAGCGGTGGCCGTTGGTGAACGGGTTGGCGTTCATGACGATGGCGGCGATGCGCCCGCCCGCGACGTATTCGCCGCGCAGGGTTTCCAGGTATTGTGGCAGACCGTGCAGCGCGTTTTCGAGGAAATACAGTTTGTCGTCAACGTGGGCGATTTCACGGAAGCCGAGCCAGGCGAAGGCGTCGCGCGCGGCTGCCTTGGTGTAAACGTAGCAGGCGTGGTATCCGGCGCGATGGACGTCGTTCATCAGCGCGCTCATCAGGGTGTTGAAGAGGCTGCCGCCCTGGTGTTCGTGGTCAATGGCAATACATTTCAGGATGTTGCGGTAGCGCGCGCCGGTGGCAATGAGCGTGCCGTCGTCGGCGTGGATGCCATAGACGGCGTCCAGATGGCTTTCACCACGGATGCCTTCGCGCGCGAGCAGTGCTTGCCAGGCGGCGCGGTCGGCAGCGATGCGCGCCGGAAAGAGTTGCTGCATCAGAGGTTTTTCCGCGGCGGGTAGATGTTGAATTTGACCCAGCGGTGTTCGTCGCTATGCGGGTCGATTTCGACGATTTTGCCGCAGAGTGTGTCGTGACGATCCAGCAGGCCTTGCAGGTCGCGCGCGTATTCGCTGGGGACGTAGCCGATTTTGTTGTGGTGCCAGAAAATCATCACGGCGTTGGCGTCGTGCGGGTTGTCCGGCTCGTGGCGCAGGTCAAGCAGGTCGCCGCGGTGCATGAGCGAGGCGAGGTCTTCGGCGCGATAGTACGCCAGCCCCGCAACCGGGACTTGTGCGACCACCGGCTGCGGCGCGCGGCGGAAGGTCTTTTTCAGAAATTTCCACATGGGGCGGGTATCCAAGATTAAAGTTTCGTGATTCTCCGTTAACTATAGCGAATATCGTGCCAATTGGCGATACTTGTCATCACCACCTGAACAAACATTTTTTCAAACCATCACCGCCTGCACTCAAAACCACAAGAATGCACATCTGCCGTCGCAGGCGGTCATTGCGCTTATAATCGCCGCATCATTCATTCACACCAGGAACCCTCCATGAGCCACAAACGCGTCTTGACCGGTATCACCACCACCGGCATCCCCCACCTCGGCAACTACGTCGGCGCGGTGCGCCCGGCGATTGCCGAAAGCCGCGCCAGCGGTGAAGAATCCTTCCTCTTCCTCGCCGACTACCACGGCATCATCAAATGCCACGACCCGGAGCAAATCCACCGCTCAACGCTCGCCGTCGCCGCCACCTGGCTCGCCTGCGGCCTTGACCCGGAAACCATCACCTTCTACCGCCAGTCGGACATCCCCGAAGTGCCGGAGCTGGCGTGGGTGTTCAACTGCGTCTGCGCCAAGGGGCTGATGAACCGCGCCCATGCCTACAAGGCGGCGGTTGATGCCAACGTCGCCGAAGGCAACACCGACCCCGACCACGGCATCTCGATGGGGCTGTTTTCCTATCCGGTGCTGATGGCGGCGGACATTCTCATCTTCAACGCCACCCACATTCCGGTCGGGCGCGACCAAATCCAGCACGTCGAAATGGCGCGCGACATCGCCGGACGCTTCAACCACCGCTACCGCGAGCTGTTCGTGCTGCCGGAAGCGGTGGTTGGCGAAGACGTGGCGCTGCTCACCGGGCTGGACGGACGCAAAATGAGCAAAAGCTACGGCAACACCATCGCCCTCTTTGAAGACGAAAAGGCGCTGCGCAAACAAATCATGAAAATCGTCACCAACTCACAGGAGCCGGGCGAGCCGAAAAACCCGGACGAATCCACCATCTTCGAGATTTACCGCTCCTTCTCCAGCCGCGACGAACAGGCAGCGATGCGTAGCCGCTACGCCGAGGGCATCGGCTGGGGCGACGCCAAACAGGCGCTGTTTGAACAAATCAACGCCGAACTGCGTGAGCCGCGCGAACGCTACCGCGAACTCACCGCCAACCCGGCGCGGATTGAAGACATCCTCCAGGCGGGCGCGGCCAAGGCGCGCAAACACACCCGGCCACTGTTGGACGCAGTACGCGACGCGGTCGGCATCCGGCCCTTGCGCTGAAATTCCGGGCGAGAGGCGGTTCGGCGCGAAGCCGAACCGCTTTTTTATGCGCGTCATTTTGCCGGGACGGGCGGCTGTGGATAACCCGGTGGATAACTCGCGCGATTTCGCCAAAAATCGCAATGCACACCGCCGGTTGCCTGCCATCACACAAACAGCGGTATCACAAAAATCATTGTAAAAACAATATACTGAAAGAAACCGCGGTAAACAAAGCGCTTTTTCTGCTTGCGCTCGCCGCCGCCGCGCCAGTAGCGGATTTGTGGATAACACCGCCCGAATGCCGCCCTGCCCGCCCGCCGCGTTTATCCCCAAAAAATGTGGACAACGCGACAGATAACGCCGCGTAGAGCCTTGTGTGGATTGCGGTAACTGTAAAGAGCGCGTGTGAAGCGGCTATAATGCCGCCCCTTTCAACCAGCCCCGAACCGCCCCATGCTTGAGCGCATCCGCAATTTCTCCATCATCGCCCACATTGACCACGGCAAATCCACGCTCTCCGACCGCTTCATCCAGATGTGCGGCGGCCTCTCCGAGCGCGAAATGGAGGCGCAGGTGCTGGATTCAATGGATTTGGAGCGCGAGCGCGGCATCACCATCAAGGCGCAGAGCGTCTCGCTCAATTACACCTCAAAGCGCGACGGCAAGACCTATCAGTTCAACTTCATCGACACCCCCGGCCACGTGGACTTCTCTTATGAGGTATCGCGTTCGCTTTATGCCTGCGAGGGCGCGCTGCTGGTGGTGGACGCGGCGCAGGGGGTGGAGGCGCAGTCTGTTGCGAACTGCTACACCGCCATCGAGCAGAACCTGGAAGTGTTGCCCGTTCTGAACAAGATTGACCTGCCGTCCGCCGAACCGGAGCGGGTGATGGAGGAAATCGAGGAAATCATCGGCCTGGACACGGCGGAAACGCTGAAAGTGAGCGCAAAAACCGGCGAGGGTATCGCAGACCTGCTGGAGCAGATTATCGAGAAAATCCCCGCGCCAACGGGCGACCCGGACGCGCCGGTGAAGGCGCTGATTATCGACTCGTGGTTTGACAGCTACGTCGGCGTGGTGTCGCTGGTGCGCGTCTTCGACGGCACGCTCAAGGTCAAGCAGAAAATGCGGGTGATGAGCAGCGGCGACGAGCATCTCATCACCAAGCTCGGCATCTTCACGCCGAAGGCGCAAGACCGCAGCGAGCTGCGCGCGGGCGAAGTCGGCTTTGTCATCGCCGGCATCAAGGACATCAACGGCGCGCCGGTCGGCGATACCCTGACTGACGCCGCCCGCCCCACCGCCGAACGCCTGCCCGGCTTCCAGAAAGTACAACCGCGCGTTTTCGCCGGGCTGTTCCCGGTGGAATCGGACGATTATGAAGACCTGCGCGAGGCACTCGCCAAGCTGCGCCTGAACGACGCCTCACTCTTCTACGAGCCGGAAACCTCGCAAGCGCTTGGCTTCGGCTTCCGCTGCGGTTTCCTCGGAATGCTGCACATGGAAATCGTTCAGGAGCGGCTGGAGCGCGAATACGACCTTGACCTCATCACCACCGCGCCGACGGTTGTCTATGAAGTGGAAACCACCGCTGGCGAAACGCTGCACATCGACAATCCGAGCAAACTGCCCGCCACCAACCACATCGCCGAAATCCGCGAACCCATCATCGTCGCCAACATCCTCATGCCGAAAGAATACGTCGGCGCGGTGCTGGGACTGTGCATCGAAAAACGCGGCGTACAAAAAGATATGCAATATGCCGGACACCAAGTGCAACTGCGCTGCGAAATGCCGATGAGCGAAGTGGTGCTGGATTTCTTCGACCGCCTCAAATCCGTGTCGCGCGGCTTCGCCTCATTCGAGTACGAATTTCTCCGCTTCGACCCGGCCAACCTCGTCCGCCTGGACGTCCTCATCAACGGCGACAAAGTGGACTCGCTCTCCATCATCATCCACCGCGAGCACGCCCAATCACGCGGGCGCGACCTGGTAGAAAGAATGCGCGACCTCATCCCCCGGCAAATGTTTGAAGTCGCCATCCAGGCGGCGATTGGCAACCAAATCATCGCCCGCTCCACCGTCAAAGCCCTGCGCAAAAACGTGCTGGCCAAATGCTACGGCGGCGACGTCACCCGCAAACGCAAACTGCTGGAAAAACAAAAAGCGGGCAAAAAACGGATGAAACAAGTAGGCAGCGTCGAAATCCCGCAAGAAGCCTTCCTCGCCGTCCTCAAAGTCGATAACAACAGCAACTAAGGAAAACCGCACATGAACACCCTCCAGAACATCCTCGCCGGATTCATGACCCACTTCGAGCTCATCCTCACCCTCACCGTCCTCCTCTGCCTCGGCTTCTACATCATCGACAGCTTCAGCTACCGCAAAATGCGCCGCCACCTCTACCGCGTCTTCAAACGCGGCGAAGAAACCCAGGAAGACCGCATCACCTACGCCAACCGCCTCGCCACCATCATCCAGAGCGCCAAAGGTGTGCCGCGCCGCCACCAAAAAGCCTTCGACCGCGCGCAGCACAAACTCACCCAGCAGGAGCCGCTCAAGGGCGCCGAACTCTACTGGACCAAGCACCCCGTTTACCCCAAAGAAAAAACCATCGAATTCTTCAGCGGCATGTTCTGGGTGCTGTTCATCGTCTGGTTCATCCGCTCCTTCATGTGGGAGCCGTTCCGCATTCCCTCCGGCTCGATGGAGCCGAACCTCTACGACGGCGACTTCATCCTCACCAGCAAATACAGCTACGGCATCAAACTGCCCGTATTGCGCACGACCCTCATCCCGACAGGCAGCGTGCAGCGCGGCGACGTCGTCGTCTTCCGCTACCCGAACGACCCCAACCTGCACTACATCAAACGCATCATCGGCCTGCCCGGCGACCACATCCGCTACGACCACGACCACGTCTGGATTAACGACGAAGAACAGCCGCTGCTGCCAACCGGCGAGACCCGCGAAGTGGCACGCAACTACGGCGAGCACACCTTCCACATCCCCGCTGCCATCTACGAAGAAACGCTGACCGGCTACGGCAACCACCGCGCCCAACTCTACCCCGAAAACCCGAACAACCGCCCCGGCATGGCCGAAGGCAGCCTGACCGTGCCGACGGGACACTACTTCGTCATGGGCGACAACCGCGACGACAGCGAAGACAGCCGCGCCTGGGGCTTCGTCCCCGAAGCGAACCTGGTCGGCAAAGCGACCATTATCTGGATGAACAGCAACTGCATCCTCGGCAAAGGCGACTGCGACCACATCGGCAAAAGCATCCGCTAAAGAAAAGCCCCTCCCCCTGTGGGGGAGGGG
>NZ_CALJAH010000184.1 GCF_938028185.1 uncultured Cardiobacterium sp.
CGCGTCCAGTTGGGCGCGCCCCCCGCTCAGTTCGACGCCGACGAAGATTTGCGCCCGCGCCGCGCTTTGGTAGCGGTAGCTGAATTCGGTGACGTTGTGCGTACCAAGCAGGGTGCAGAAGTTGAGGAAGGTGCCGGGGATTTCCGGGATGGTGACGGCGAGCAGGCCTTCGCGCTGTTCGCCGATTTCGGTGCGCTCGGCGACGTAGCGCAGGCGGTCGAAGTTCATGTTGGCGCCGGAGATGATGTTAATCAGGGTGAGGCCTTTCGCTTCCTGCTGCGCCGCCCATTTCTTGAGACCTGCGGCGGCGACCGCGCCGGAGGGTTCGGCGATGGCGCGGGTGTCGTCAAAGAGGTCTTTCATCGCCGCGCAGATTTCGTCGGTGCTGACGGTGATGAAGTCATCGACGTGCTGTTTGATGAGTTCAAAGGTCAGCTCGCCCGGCATTTTCACCGCGACGCCGTCGGCGAAGATGCCGACCTGGTCGAGCGTCTGCCGCTTGCCGCCGCGCACCGCAGTGGTCATTGAGGCGGCGTCTTCCGGCTCAACGCCGATGACTTTGATGTCCGGCCGTAGTGCTTTCACCAGCACGGCGATGCCCGCGAGCAGGCCGCCACCGCCGCAGGGAACGAAAATGGCGTCAATGTGGTGCGGGTGCTGCGTCAGGATTTCCAGCGCGATGGTGCCTTGCCCGGCGATGACGTCCGGGTCGTCAAACGGGTGAATGTAGGTGTAGCCGTGCGCTTCTTGCAGTTCGCGCGCGTGCTGCGAGGCGGCGTCGTAGAAGTCGCCATGCAGCACGATTTCCACCTGCGCCCCGCCCAGACGGCGCACCGCGTCAATCTTGATTTGCGGCGTGGTGACGGGCATGACGATCACCGCGCGCATCCCCAAGCGGTTGGCAGAAAGGGCGACGCCTTGGGCGTGGTTGCCCGCAGAGGCGCAAATCACGCCGCGCGCGCGTTCGGCTTCGCTCAAGCGGTACATCTTGGTATAGGCGCCGCGCAGTTTGAAGGAAAACACCGGTTGCAGGTCTTCGCGCTTGCAGAGAACATTGTGTCCGATCCGGTCGGAGAGGCGCGGCATCGCGTCCAGCGGCGTCTTGGTCGCCACGTCATAAACCGGAGCGGTAAAAATTTTCTCGATATAATGCTGCATGCGTGAAATTCCTTAATAAAGAGGTAACAAATGGACCAAAACGCCCTGAAAATGCTGGCGGCCAAAGCGGCGCTGCATTATATCGAAGACGGTATCACCCTGGGGGTCGGCAGCGGCTCGACTGTCAATTGCTTCATCGAAGCGCTCGGTGCCGCCAAAATGCAGTTCGCCGACATCGTCACCGCCTCGGACGAAAGCACGCGCCGCCTCGAAGCATTCGGCTACCGCGTCAGCGATTTGAACAGCGTCGGCCGCATTGACGTGTACGTCGATGGCTGCGACGAAATCAACCCGCACAAGGCGATGATCAAGGGCGGCGGCGCGGCACTGACCCGCGAAAAAATCGTCGCCGCCTGCTCGGCCAAATTCGTCTGCATCATTGACGAAAGCAAACACGTTCCCGTGCTGGGGCGCTTCCCGCTGCCGGTGGAAGTCATCCCGATGGCGCGCAGCTTCGTCGCGCGCGAACTGGTCAAACTGGGCGGCGAACCGCGCTGGCGCGAAGACGTCGTCACCGACAACGGCAACTGGATTCTCGACGTGCATCACCTCGAAATCGCCGAACCGTACAAACTGGAAGAAGCGATTAACAACATCCCCGGCGTGGTCACCAACGGCATCTTCGCCCGGCAGGCGGCAGACGTGGTGATTACCGCCTACCAAAGCGGGCGGATTGGCACAAGCTGACCGCGCAGCAAAACCTCACACGGTGCGCCCCGGCGCACCATTTTTACATTCATGCTCCAGCACCGGACAGCCCGCCACACATCTGAACCATGCTCAGCTACCGCCACGCCTACCACGCCGGCAACCACGCCGACCTGCTCAAACACTACCTGCTCGCCCGCACCCTCGCCTACTACAACGAAAAACCCAAGCCTTACGACTACATCGACACCCACGCCGGCGCCGGATACTACGACCTGGGCGCCGCCCATGCCCAAAAAAACCGCGAATACCACAGCGGCATCGCCCGCCTGCACGCCGCCGCCGACCTGCCCGCACCGCTTGCCGCCTGGCGCGAACAAATGCGCGAATGGCAACCCGCGCCGGACACCTATCCCGGCTCCGCCTGGATTGCCGCCCGCGTTCTGCCCGCCCCCGGCAAACTGCACCTCTTTGAGCTGCACCCGACAGACTACGCCGCGCTGGATGAAAACCTGCGCCCGCTGCGCCTCGGTCGCCGCCTGCGCCTCCAGCGCGCCGACGGCTTCGCCGGGCTGATAGCGCTGCTGCCGCCCGCGAGCCGCCGCGCCATCATCCTCATCGACCCGCCCTACGAACAAAAAAGCGACTACCAGACCACCCTCGCCACCCTCGCCGCCGCGCACAAACGCTTCGCCAGCGGCAGCTATCTCATTTGGTATCCCTGCCTGCCGCGCGCGGAAAGCCGCCAGTTCCCTGTTGAGCTCACGCGCCAGTTTGGCGACAACTACCTGCGCGCCGAGCTGCACATCCGCGCGGCAAGCGGCGCGCACGGGATGCACGGCAGCGGAATGTTCCTCATCAACCCGCCGTACACCCTGCCCGCCGAACTGGAAACCGTGCTGCCCGCGCTGCAAACCCTCTGCGGCGAAGACAGCGGCAGTCGCTTCGTGCTGGAAGCGCACATTCCCTGACCGGCCGCCACAAAAAAAGCGCCAAACAGGCGCTTTTTTCATGACTACACTCACCCGCCGCGCAGGCGCACATTCACCGGGGCAAACAGCGCCGGTTGCTGCCATTCCAGCAACTGCGAGCGGTCCAGCTCCAGCATTGCCATCAGCGAAATCACCAGCCCGCCGCGCCCCTCGCCCGCATGACAGAATGACGCCAGCGACTGCCAGCCGTCATGGCGACGCAAACTCGCCTGCATCGCGTCCATCCGCTCGGTCAGCGAAAACTCCTCGCTCTCGACCTCATGCGCACGGCGCAAATCATGGCGTAGCCACAACTTGCGCAACATCTCCGCCAACTTCGCCGCATCCGCCGGCGGTTTCACCAGCGGTTGTGCCGCCGCGGGCGGCACGTGCGCCGACAGCGCCGTCCCGGCACCGACACGGGGTAACGCCGCCAGCGCCTCCGCCGCCTTGCCCGTCTGCACATAGCGCAACAACTGCTCCGCCAGCGCCGCACGCGGGTCGGGCGCCTCCTCCGTCTCCGCATCCGGCAGCGGTGGCCGTGGCAGGAGCATCCGCGCCTTAATCTCGGCCAGCGTCGCCGCCATCAACAAATACTCCGCCGCCAGCCCCATATCGAGCTGCTCCATCACCTCCAGATAAGCGAGATATTGCCCGGTAATCAGTGCCACCGGAATATCC
The DNA here is from genome assembly GCF_938028185.1 of uncultured Cardiobacterium sp. Taxonomy (GTDB): domain Bacteria; phylum Pseudomonadota; class Gammaproteobacteria; order Cardiobacteriales; family Cardiobacteriaceae; genus Cardiobacterium. Next base: position 3,459 of record NZ_CALJAH010000184.1, read on the forward strand.
AGCACATCAAAATGCTGCTTGCGGATCAAATAAACCAGCACATCCAGCGGCCCGGAAAACGTCTCCAACAATACCCGAAGCGCATCCGGCGGAATAAACAAATCCTTCGGCAACTGCGCCACCGGCTCGCCAAAAACCAATACCTGCTGTTCCATCCATTCATCCTGCGAAAAAGGCGCGCATTATACGCGCGCCCGCTGCCTTCAGACGATTTTGTCCGCCCTGTTTTTAATGGAACGGGCATTCTCTCTGCCGCTCGGCCATCAGCCGGTCAATATCGGCAAAGGCATTTTCCAGACGCTCAATATGATAAATGCCGTAGAGATCGAAAATGAAACGGGTCAGGTTCAGTTTATCCCATTGCTCCAGCACCCGATTGGCCGTGGTATCTTTCGCTTCGGCATAGCGCTCTATCAGATAAATGAAGAATTGCATTTCTTGGGAAAGCGTGGCTGTCGTCATTTCAGTATTCCGCGCGGATGTAAAGAGAATTGGCAGGGTCGCCGGTAATCTGCTCGCATTCCCACATATCAAAAACAATCAGCGGGCTGCCTTTGTCAAAGGCCAGCTCCGCATCGGCAAGCATTTGATAGGTTTTTGACTGGATGAACCTTCTGAAGGCCTCCTGTTCGGGCAGTCCGTATTTGGCGATGATTTCGCTGATAACGGCACGGTCAAAGTAATCGAGCGTCCTCGCGCTTACCTTGTTCATAAAATTTCACTCCCGTCAAATTCAAGAAATGCCAGGGCGGCAGGGGTGAGAAAAGCATATTGGTCGGTCAATCGCTGTGGCAATAACCGCCGGATGGCTTCTTCCCGGGTATATCTACCGTCGATATAGTCATCAATAACCGGCAGGGTGGCATCATTGGCAACCGGGCCGACAATCAAATCATAAGCGGCAACGGGCAGGGCACAGCGGTTGGCAACGACAAATTCGAGCCAGTCTTCGCCCGCTTCATGGAAATGTTTGACGCGCAGTCGGGAATTGTACGCCGTATTAAAAAGATAGCGGTTGAGTATGGCTTGTGCTGTGCCGCGACGGCGGGCGACCAGCCTTGCCCAGCGTATCGCCTGCTCCTGATCGCTGGTTAAATAGAATCCTGCGCCGAAATCCAGCGCGCGCAAACGCGGCAGGATTTCGGGCTGGCGCACTTCGGCATTGCTGCCGTGATAGAGGGATATTTTCATGTTTTTCATGAGGAGCAGTTGGAAAATCAGGCAAATATTCTTTTCAGATCTTTCAGTTTATGCTGTTCATACACTGCAAGCGGAGCCTATTTTAGAGATTTTGCGACGGGCGGGAAAGGTGCGAGTCGTCGCCAGAGCTGACAGAAATTGCGTAAAATATCGCGCCTGCCATTTTTCTGAAACATAAAACATATGACCGTATCTTCCCTTTCATTGCATGAGCGTCGCCTCGCCGTACTCAATGCGCTGGTTGCCCACCATGGCGCCCAACACTGGTGGGAGCATGAAAACCGCCTGCTTGACTGGGTTGCGACCATCCTTATCCAGCAAACCACCCAGGCGAATGCGGAAAAGGCACTAGCGAATCTGGAAGCCCGGCTGAATGCGCCGTGGTTGCATCAGGTAGCGTTATCCGAACTGGAAATGTTGATTCGTCCGGCCGGTTTTTACCGGCAAAAGGCGCGCTATCTGAAAAACCTGATGGTATGGTTCGCGCGTCTGGATTTCAATCTGGCTGCCTGCGATGGTATTCCCGATGATGAATTGCGACGCGAATTGCTCGCCATCAAGGGTATTGGTGCGGAAACCGCCGATTCAATGCTGCTCTATATTTTCAACCGTAAAGTCTTTATTGCCGACCAATATGCGTTGCGCCTGTTTCGGCGACTGGATTTGGGCAATTTCGGCAATTATGAGGCGATGCGCCGTGAATGCCAGTCTTTAACGGAGCACGCCCCGCTGGCACAATGCAAGGAATGGCACGCCTGTATTGATGTTCATGGCAAGGCATTCCGCTTGCAGAAAGATTTTGACGAATCTTTTTTGTTAGCAATTTAGGGGGGCGGTTTACTATTTGTTTTGGATGCAGTCGCTGACGCGGATGGTTTGCTGCCCCTACCCCGCTGCACAGCACTACTGTCGGCGCTTTGCATCAGGCTTTGCGCGAAGGTGATGAAGGGTGTGATGCTTTTTTGCGCAAGGGAGCCTGCAACCCTTTTTTGAGGGCACCCGGTTTTATTCTGGACAGTAGTGCTGCGGGGGATGGGGGCGGGGTTAGCTTGCATACCTCGAAGTTGATGCAGCGACCTTTCCATTTACATAAACTAACCTCGCCATCCTGTATGTATAGTATGTATAGCGATACTCACAAAGTTCTGTACAAGGCGCGCCGCCGAAGACAGTACAGATTAGTGCGGCGAAGCGGTGCAATGCTGTATAGGGCTTTGTGAGGATGGCTATAAACCGGATGCCCCACCCTACACGCCTCCCGCTGACAAACACCAACCAGGAATCCCATGACAGACATCACCATCCGCTCCGCCCGCGCTGACGAAGCAGCAACCCTCGCCGCCATCGAAGCCGCCGGATTCCCGCCCGCCGAGGCGGCCAGCCTCGAAAGCATCAGCGCCCGCCTGCGCGTCTTCCCCGAACAATTCTTCGTCGCTGAAGCGGACGGCAAGGCCGTCGGCTTCATCAACGGCTGCGTCTCCGACGTCCCCGACCTGCCCGACGCCTACTACCACGACGCCACCCTGCACCAGCCCAATGGCGCCTACGCCGCCGTCTTCGGCCTCGTCGTCCTGCCCGCATACCGCGGCCAGGGCATCGCGGGCAAACTGCTGCAACACTACCTCGCCACCATGCGCGCGCGCGGCAGACGCGGCGTCATCCTCACCTGCAAGGAGCACCTCATCCCGTGGTATGAAAGCCACGGCTTCACCAACCACGGTGTCGCCGCGTCCAGCCACGGCGGCGCGACCTGGTACGACATGAAAGCGATTTGGGATGACGCCCCGTGAACCAAACCCGCCGCCACGATCCCCCCTGTGGGGAAGGGGATAGCTCGCATATTCCGCCACCACAATTCCCCCTCCCCTGCAGGGCGCAGCCCGCAGCGGGCGGGCTCCCATTCAAAATGCGGACG